>NZ_JBHVKJ010000006.1:0-128599 GCF_042798275.1 Nocardioides sp. NPDC057767
CGATATAGGCGAAATCTTTCTCGATCGGGTGCCGGGTCAAGGATGGCCGCAGGCCACCGCGAAGCGGCGGGCGAAGCCCGTCCTTGACGCGGTGCCCGATCGAGAAACACTCAAAGAAAGGGTCGGCGGCGAACCCTGAAACGAAGAAACAGTACCTAAGCGAGGTTTCCTCAAGGGTGGTCTCGACAAGCTCGACCACCGGCGTCTCGACAAGCTCGACCACCGGCGTCTCGACAAGCTCGACCACCGGCGTGCCGCGCCTCGAGACCCACAGAGAACGAGATCCACGTATCGACCACTCCCCCAGCCCCCACAGTTTCAGACCACGACCGATCACACCCCGCAGTGACCCGCTCCCAGAACCGCGCAGCAGCACGATTGTGCTCCTGATAGGCGACCTTCCACTCCCCCGGCGCATCAGAGACGACAGCCCGAGCGAACTGGAACCCGAGCCCACCTCGACGAGCACCGGCGACGACGAAGAAGCTGTTCAGGACGCGTACGGGCTGGTCGGCGTCGCGGACGAGCGCGAACCCGATCGGATGGACGCCGGCGGTGAGGATCCAGGCGCGCCAGCCGGGGTCGGAACGGAGGGCGGCGTCGAGGCGCTCGGTGCGGAAGGTCCCGTCGGCGACCGGGAGGGTCGAGCTGAAGCCCGACATGTCGTGGCGGAAGAGCAGCCAGAGATGGCGGAGGGCGAGATGATCGTCGAGCCGAGCGAGGCGAGCGATGAGAGGGTGCGGAATGCCGTCGAGGTCGGTGTGGGGAGTGGTCATACGCGAAAGCCTCGAAGCGCGGTGCGCTTCGAGGCCTGGTGACATTCTCTCATGGCTCGCGGCGCGGAGTCCCGGGAAAATCGACGGCGTGGGATGGCCCGGGTCACTACAGTCATCCGCGATGACCACAGAGGCCGGTTCAGGCGAGGAAACCCTGGCGCTGATCCACCCGGACGCCGACCACGAGGACGCGGAAGCCGCGCTCCTCGAGGCCGGATGGACACGGTGCGGAGCAGGCGACTGGGCCATCGCACTGAGCTCGCCGGACGGGCGCACAGCGGCCCGGATCAGTCCGTTCGATCCGGCAGGGGCGTACAACACGGCCTTCTACCGCGAGGCGGCTCCGACCGGTCAGGTGCCGGCGCTGTTCGGCCATCGCAGGCTCATGGGCGGCGGGGACCTGCAGATCCTCGAGCTGCTCGAACCCGTTCCCGAGGACCACGCGCTGAGGTTCACGCGGACGATCCAGCAACCCGGCGGCGCCCTTCTCGAGGTGGCGCTCCGGATCCACGAGCGGATGCGGCGGGAACAGCCGTGGCCAGGACCCCTCGATCTCAACCCGACCAACGTGATGCGCAGGACGGACGGCCAGCTCGTGATGATGGACGTCTTCGCCCTCGACGGGCCACGGCTGTACGGAACGGTGGCGACGGATCCTGATCTCGTGGCCGCGACGATCCCCCAGAGCCAGCGGCGGTTCATCGCCGAGATCCCGCTCGCCACGACGGGTGGGCGCGACGACGAGCAGATGCGCGCGATCCGCGCAGCCCTCGACGGGGCGGACGCCCGCAGACGTGCTGGGCAGCCACGACGTACAACGCCCCGGCCGAGGTGATCGCTCACCCGGGCCGAGGCGCTGTCAGCAGGCTCAGGCGATGTGGAAGTCGCTCACGTTGACATCCACGGCCTCGACGTCGATGTCGAAGTAGTCCTCGACCGCCTCGATCACCCGGGTGCGGATGGTGACGGCGTTGGCCTTGGCCGAGGTGCCGTACGCGATCACGTAGGACACGGTGATCTTGGCGACGCCGTCGGCGATGTCGACCACGGTGCCCTCGTCGTCGATCGCGTGCACGCCCTCGACCTTGGCTGCGATGTGGTGGACCAGGCGCTCGACGAGACCCTCGCTCACCGTCGACTTGCCGCGCTCCTCCCGGGCGGCACGGGCGGCGCGCAGCACGCCGGTCAGGGTCGAGTCGGCGGTCGGCTCCGGCTCGACGACCGGCTCAGGCGCGAAGCCGGGGGCCGGGGCCTCGGTCACGACCGCCTCAGCGCCCTCGGACTCGGTCTCCTCGGGTGCCTCCTCTTCGACATCGGTCGGCTCGACGACCTCCTCGGTCACCTCGGCAGCCTCGGCGGTCGCGTCGGCATCCTCGGCCCCGACCTCGGCCGTCTCGTCGGTCTCGGGAGCCGGGGCGACGTCCTCGGTCTCCACCGGCGCCTCCTCGGCACCGACCTCGTCGACACCGACCTCGTCGACAGCGATCTCCGCCGCGGCCGGCGCCTCGGCCTCGACGACGTCGACGATCTCCTCGCCGCCCTCGACCGACTCGACCGACTCGGCCAGATCGGCCGACTCGAACGTCTCCTCTGCCTCGACATCGGTCAGCTCGTCCTCCGCCTCAACGACGGTCTCCGCCTCACCGACGGTCTCCTCGGTCACCTCGGCGTCCGGCTCGACCGATCCGGTCTCGCCGACCGACTCGACGGACTCCACGACCTCGACCTCGGACGCCTCACCATCGTCCGCGGTCACCACGACACCCTCGACCTCGGTCGGCTCCTCGACAGCGACCTCCTCGGCGAGCGCCGCACTCTCCGGCCCGACGGCGGTGTCCTCGGCCTCGTCGGCCTCGATCGCGTCAGCGGGCACGAACGTGTCCTCGGCATCGACCTCGACCTCGGTTGCCTCGACGACGTCCTCGGTCGCACCCTCGACGACAACGTCCTCGGCGACGACCTCGTCCGCGGTGCCCGTCACCACGGCGTCGGCAACGGCCTCGGTCTCGACCGGCGCCTCGTCGACAGTCGCGGCCTCCGCAGCGGTCTCCTCGACCTCCTCGACCTCCTCGGCGAGAGGGGCTTCGGCGTCGGCGCCCTCGAGCGGCGCCTCGTACGTGCCCTCGGTCTCGACCACCTCGGCCAGAACCTCGTCAACAGGACCCTCGACAGGCTCGGTCGCGGCGACCTCACCGGCGATGTCGCTGCTCACCTCGACCTCCTCGACGACGAGCTCGGCCACCTCGGCGGCCGGGGTCTCATCGGTGTCGGTGACAACGTGCTCGGGGTCGGAGAGCGGGGCGACCGAGGGGGCCTCGGCGAGGGGCTCGATGTCGGTCTCGGCAACCGGCTCGACGGCCGGCTCGACGGCCGGCTTGACAACCGGCGCCGCGGGCGGCTCGGTGACGTACGCACTGGCCTCGGGGGCGGCCAGAGTCTCGCCGTAGACGGGGACGGAGGCGGCGGATGCCTCCCCCTCCCCGGCCCTTGGCTGCTCGTTCTTGTGACGGTTGAAGATGCCGCTGATGAAGTCGGACATGGCGTCGCATTCCTTCGAGTGGAGGGAGGGGATTCGGTCGAGCGCTCACAGCTGGGCGTGATGCTAGGGCTGGCACGCAGTGGGTCGGATCACGTGTCTTGGATTCCCATGTCTTGTACCCCAACGGTGACCGGGATGAGGAGCGTCTGTGTCAAACCTTCCGGGGACATTCGCCCACCGTTCAGCCAACGTCGGAGACCCGCCGGAGCACGCGCTGTAGAACGACGGAAGAGCACGTACGTCACGACATTCCGAGCCAGGAGAGACGATGAATCCACTGCTGCTCCCACTGGTCGCCGCACAGGCCGCGTACGTCCACCGGACCATCGGCAAGGAGCCCCGTCCGGAGGGTCCGACGAAGGGTCTCGTGAAGGGCAAGGAGACCGAGGACGGAGTCGTTCCGCTGCGTCTGCTGGTGATCGGCGACTCGTCCGCGTCGGGCCGCGGCGCGCCGACGCACGACCTCGCCTTCGCCGGGTCGATGGCGCGAGCCATCGCGAAACGGACCGAGCGTCCGGTCGAGTGGCGGGCCCTGGGAAAGTACGGCGCGACCAGCGAGCGGATCAGGCACGGCATCCTCACGAAGGTCACCGGCCGGTGGGACCTCGCGGTGCTCCTGGTCGGCGTCAACGACATCCTCGCGCGCCGCTCGGTCGAGGCCTGGACGCAGGATCTGACCGCGATCGTCGAGACCCTCCAGGAGCACGCCGCGCACACCGTGCTCCCCGGGATCCCGGAGTTCGGCGCGTTCCCGTCGCTCCCCCGGACCCTGCGGTGCTACCTCGCCGAGCGCGGGAAGGCGCTCGACGTGGCAGCGCGGCTGGTGTGCGCCGGGCGTACATCGGTGCAGTGGGTCAGCTCTGCCGACCTCGGCCCCACCGAGCCGTCCTTCTTCGCCGCCGACGGGTTCCACGCCTCACCAGCGGGCTATGAGCGGTGGGCGCAGGCGCTCTGCGGCCACCTCGACCCATGACTCTCGGACGCCGATCTCAGCAGATCGAACATCGCCCGGTCCGTCGCTGCGGAAGCCTAGGATCTTTACCATGCCGTCATCCTCTCCACCGCTCCTCGTCCACGGCTTGCTCGACCTGCAGCGCGAGATCTAGGCCGTGGCAGGAGTCTTCACCGGCTTCGCCACGATCAGTGTCCTCATCGCCCTCGGCGCCCTGCTCGCCCAGCTCGAGATCCTCGACCAGCACGGCCAGCGCACCCTCTCGACGCTCGCGTTCTACGTCGCCAGCCCCGCCCTGCTGATCACGGTGATGGACGACAGCGACCTCGGCTTCGTCTTCTCCGGCAACCTGGTCGCCGCCGCCGGCGCCGTGCTGGTCTCGGGCACCCTGATCGTCGTCGTCGCACGCCTGCGCGGCCGCGATCTGGGCACCACGGTGGTCGCGACGCTGTGCGGCTGCTACGCCAACGCCGGCAACCTCGGCCTCCCGATCGCGTCGTACGTCCTGGGCGACCCGGTCCTGGTCGCACCCACGCTCCTGCTGCAGATGCTCGTGCTCCAGCCGCTGGCGCTGGTGATCCTCGACGCCGACGCGAGCACGACGAGGCTCTCGTTCTGGGCGGTCCTGCGTCGCCCGTTGACCAACCCGATCACCGTCGCCTCCCTGATCGGGGTGGCGCTCTCGGTCACCGACCTCGACCTGCCGACCGCGGTCTCCGACCCACTGGACCTGGTGGCCGGGATGGCGGTCCCGTCGATGCTGATCGCCTATGGGGTCGCGCTCCGGCTCGGCCCGCTCCCCGGACGCGGCGTGCCGCCGCTCGACCTGGCCGCCGTGGTCGCGACCAAGCAGGTGGTGCAGCCGGTGGCGGCGTACGTCATCGGGCGGTTCCTCCTCGGGCTCGACGCCGAGGCGCTGCTGGCGGTGACGGTGCTCTCCGCGCTGCCGACCGCCCAGAACGTCTTCGTCGTCGCACAGCGCTACAACCGGGCCGTGCTGCTGGCCCGCGACGTCATCTTCGTCAGCACGCTGGCCACCGTGCCGGCGATCCTGCTGGTCGTCGTGCTGCTCACCTAGGCCGGACGGCCGAGCCCCGACGAAAGTCCCTTGCGACCGCATCTCCTCCGGCGTACCCTCGCGATATATCGGGACACTACGCCGACAGTCGATGCGGCCTTCACAAGGGAGACGACATGAGCAACCTCGACAACCTGCGGGTGAGCGAGGCCGATCGGGAGGAGGCATCGGCGAGGCTCGCCGAGCACTACTCGACCGGCCGGCTCTCCGACGACGACTACTACGAGCGCCTCGACGCAGTCTGGTCCGCACGCGTCCGCGCCGACCTGGAGATCCTCTTCACCGACCTGCCGAGGAGTGCGCCACAGCCGCCACAGGTCGTCCGCCGCCCGCGCCAGGGCGGTCCCCGGCCCTTCCCCCTGATCGCCTGCTTCCTGCTCGTGGCGACCGGGCTGATGGTGATGGGCGTGCCGTGGTGGATCTTCGCCGTGATCGCGGTCGGCGCGCTCGTCTTCCGCAAGGGACACCACCACAGGCACGACCACGGGCGCCGCCACCAGCATTTCCATCGTTCCGTGCACTGAGTTCGGTATTTCGTGGTCATGCACCGGGCTCACCACTAGGTTGTGCCGCGGTCGCTGCGGCGGCCGCCACCTCACAGCCCACGAGGAGTCCCCCGTGAACCGCTCCCCTGTCCGCGCGGTGCGCCGCCGCCTGGCGATCTCCCTCGTTCTCGTCCTGCCGCTCGCCCTCGGCGCCTGCGGCGGTGGCGACGCCGCCGACGAGGGAACCGACGGCGCCACCGAGATCACGGTCGGCGTGATCCCGATCGTCGACGTCGCCCCCATCTACCTGGGAGTGGAGAAGGGCTTCTTCAAGGAGGAGGGCCTCGACGTCACGCTCGAGCTCGCCCAGGGTGGCGCGGCGATCATCCCCGCGGTGGCCAGCGGTCAGTACCAGTTCGGCTTCTCCAACACGACCTCCCTGCTGCTCGCCCAGACGCAGGGCGTGCCGGTCGAGGTCGTCACCGCCGGAGTCAACGCCACCGAGGATCCGGCCGCCGACATGGCCGGCGTCCTGGTCGCGGCCGGCAGCGACATCGAGTCCGCCAAGGACCTGGAGGACAAGAAGGTCGCGGTCAACACCCTCAAGAACATCAACACGACCACCACCAACGAGCTCGTCCGGCAGGACGGCGGCGACCCGACCACGATCGAGTACGTCGAGCTGGCCTTTCCCGAGATCGGCCCGGCCGTCGAGAACGGCGACGTCGACGCCGGCCAGGTCGTCGAGCCGTTCCTCACCGTCGGCACCCAGGCCGGGATGACCGACCTCGGCTCCAACTTCGTCGCCACCGACCCGGGTCTCGCGGTCGCGGAGTACTTCACCTCGACGACCTACGCCGACTCCGACGCCGACACCGTGGAGGCCTTCACCGCCGCGATGAACGAGTCGCTGGACTACGCCCAGCAGCACCCGGACGAGGTCAAGAAGATCCTGCCGACCTACACCGACATCGACGCGTCGGTCCTCGCCGAGCTCAACATGCCGCGGTGGACCTCCGAGATCGACACCGAGTCGGTCCAGAAGCTGGCAGAGCTCTCCAAGACCGACGGCCTGTTCGAGAAGGACCCGGACATCGACGCCCTGCTTCCATGAGCGTCGCCGACCCCGAGCGGATCGCCGTCCGGGTTCCCGATCACCCGACCGCGGGTGCGAGGATCCAGACCGCCGAGTCGGTGGGCAGGTCGCCGACAACCGGGTCGCCGCTGTACATCACGATCTCTCCCTCGGGCAGCGGCGTCGGCTCCATCCCACAGTTGAGGACGACGATCAGGTCGCTCCGCGTGTCCTCGGAGCCGCCGACTCCACCCCGCCGGAACGAGACGACACCCTCGGGCGCGTCGAGGATCTCCACGTCCTCGTCGGCTCCGAGCGCGTAGGCGCGCCGCGCCGCCAGCGCGGCCCGGTAGAATTCCAGCGTCGAGTCCCGGACGCCGTTCTGGGCGGCCACGGTGAGGTCAACCCACTCGGCCGGCTGCGGAAGCCACGGCTGCGTCGGCAGGTCCTCGTCGGGCACGATGCTGAACCCGAAGGGCGGCTCGAACCCGCTCCACGGCAGCGGCACCCGGCAGCCGTCGCGACCACCCTCACCGGTCTCCGACCACGGGTCCTCCTGGTACTCCGGCGGCAGATAGACCTGGGGCAGGCCCAGCTCCTCCCCCTGGTAGAGGTACGCGGACCCCGGCAGCGCCAGCATCGTCAGCGTCGCGGCCCTCGCCCGGTGCAGCGCCTGCAGACCGTCGCCGTAGCGCGAGCGGTGGCGGACGACGTCGTGGTTGGACAGGACCCAGGTCGGCGCCGCCCGCGACGGACCGAGCGCCTTAAGC
Organism: Nocardioides sp. NPDC057767; assembly: GCF_042798275.1. NCBI lineage: Bacteria > Bacillati > Actinomycetota > Actinomycetes > Propionibacteriales > Nocardioidaceae > Nocardioides > Nocardioides sp. NPDC057767. The sequence goes on from NZ_JBHVKJ010000006.1 coordinate 7,676, forward strand.
GTCGACTCGATGACCTCGGTGAAGGCCTCGGCGGACCAGGGCGCCTGCAGCCAGGAGAAGTTGAACGCCTGGTTGAACTCGTCGGCACGTACGTAGCGCCGCAGCTCGGCCGGGCCGGGGGTCCAGGCCTCGGCGACCATCATCCGGTCACCGTCGAAGGAGTCGATCAGCTTGCGCCAGGCGCGGTAGATCTCGTGGACCTCCGGGTTGTCCCACATCGGCGCGTCGGTGATCCCGCGCTGGTACATCACCGCGGCGTCGGAGGTGAGCGCCAGCCCGTCGGGGACCTCTTGGTCGCGCAGGTCCTTGAAGAGCCCGTGGGCGATGTCGACCCGGAAGCCGTCGACGCCACGGTCGAGCCAGAAGTTGAGGATCTTGGTGAACTCCTCGACCACCTCGGGGTTGTGCCAGTTGAGGTCGGGCTGGTCGTCGTCGAAGAGATGCAGGTACCACTGCCCGTCCGCCACCCGCGTCCAGGCCGGGCCACCGAAGACCGAGCGCCAGTTGGTCGGCGGCTCCTCCCCCGCCTCCCCGCGGCCGTCGCGGAAGATGTAGCGGTGGCGGGCCGGCGACTCAGGCCCTTCCGCGAGCGCCTCCGTGAACCACGGATGGGCCGAGGAGGTGTGGTTGGGCACCAGGTCGACGATCACCTTCAGGGCGAGCTCGTGCGCCCGCGCGATCATCCGGTCGGCATCCTCGAGCGTGCCGAAGATCGGGTCGACGTCGCAGTAGTCGGCCACGTCATACCCGTGGTCGTTCTGCGGCGAGGTGTAGAACGGGCAGATCCAGATCGCGTCGACACCCAGCGCGGCGAGATAGTCGAGATGATCGGTGATGCCCGGCAGGTCGCCGAGGCCGTCGCCGTTCGAGTCCGCGAAAGAACGCGGGTAGATCTGATACGCGACTGCTTCGCGCCACCATGGCTGGTCCACGCATGCCCCTATCTCGTTCGGTAGATCGCCGGTACCCCGATCTTGTCGATGCGATGCTCGGGGTTGTCAAACCAGGCCACCTGTACGAAACCCGGTTCCGGGCGGATCCCGCGCCTGAAACGCCGAAAATTCGGGGATATCCGAAGTCGGCTCGTGGCATGTAGGCTTACCGGCGTTGAAGGAGGCGTCCCCACGCGCTTCGCGGTTGCTCTCGGTGACCGTTCGTGCAGCACTTGGTCTTCCGCAGAAGCAGAAATCAGTACTCGTGGATTCAACGCCCAAAGGGCGGCACGGAGTCGCCCTGTTTACACAAGGATTAGATTCATGACTCAGGGAACCGTGAAGTGGTTCAACGGCGACAAGGGCTTCGGCTTCATCGCCCAGGACAACGGGGGCGACGACGTCTTCGTGCACTTCTCCGCGATCCAGACCCAGGGCTACAAGACCCTGGACGAGAACCAGCGCGTCGAGTTCGACGTCACCCAGGGCCCGAAGGGCCCGCAGGCCGAGAACGTCCGCCCGGTCTGACTTCGGCTTTCTGCAAGGCAGCCCCGCTCCTGCTTCGGCAGGGCGGGGCTGTCCCCTTTCCGGACCTGTTCGGTCAGGCGGTCTCGGGAAGCTTGGTGACGTCGACCCAGCCCCGGGCCTCACTGATCGTCTCCAGGTCACCGAGCGTGAGCGCGATGGTCGTGTTGGCGCCACCCGCGGCGGGATAGACCATGTCGAAGCGCTTGAGCGAGGCGTCGAGCCAGACCTCGGCCGAGGATGGGTTGCCGAACGGGCACACGCCGCCGATCGCGTGGCCGGTCATCGGCTCCACGTCCTCGGCAGCGAGCATCCGCGCCTTGGTGCCGAAGTGAGCCCTGAACTTCGCGTTGGCGATCTTGGCGTCGCCGGCGGCGACGACGAGGATCGCGGCGGTGCGGTCCTCGGTGTAGAGGCTGATCGTCTTGGCGATCTCCGCAGGGGACACGCCGAGCGCCACCGCGGCGAGCTCGACGGTCGCCTTCGACTCCTGCGACTCGACGATGTCCCCACCACGTCCGAATCGGTCCAGATGGGTGCGGGCGAGCTCGATCGACATGCTCGCAGCCTAACGGCGCGTTCCGCCGCCGAAGGAGTCGGCGACGGCTCGGCCGGTGAAGATGCGGTACTCCATCGGCGACGGCGACCCGAACGGAGTCTCCGGCGTCGCACCGCACACGATCACCAGGTTGCCGGACCGGCGACCCTTCAACGTCGCCGGCTCGACGCCGACGACCGCGGCGCCGAGGTCCCGGGCCACCGCCACGAAGTCACGCACCCGGGCGAACGGCGCCCGGTCGACGAGGTTGGCGACGAAGACCCCGGACGGCGCGAGCACGCGGCGTACGTCCTCGACGAAGGCGGCGGAGGTGAGCTCCGCCGGGGTGATTCCGCCGTCGAAGGCGTCGAGGATCACCATGTCGGCGAAGTCGTCGCGTACACCGCCGATACCCGTCTTCCCGTCGACGGGACGCACCTTGATCCCGCTGCGCGGCGGGAGCGGCGCCTCGCTGCGTACGCGCTCGATGATCTCGACCGACGGCTCGAGCACGATCTGCGCGGAGCGCGGCCGGGTGGCGTGCACGTAGCGCGGGAGCGTCATCGCGGCACCGCCGACGTGCACGATCCGCACTGGTCCTGGCGGCATCCGGTCGATAACATCGCCGACACGTCTCATGTAGTCGAAGACGAGGCGGGTCGGGTCCCCCATGTCGACGGCCGACTGCTGCATGTCGTCGAGCTCGAGCACATATACATCACCGGGCATAGCGCGGACACCCTACCCCTGCGTAGAAATGGGGGACCTGTTCCTCTATTGTGACCTGCGCGACAGCGGAACTATGGCCCGTTACGGATGCATCCCGGATACCCCTAGGGGCATCCATCATGTTTCCATATCTACCCCGCCGATCCCCCACACCCCGTCCGGCGAGGAACGAGAGGAAGTCGAAGCGCGTGACAACCATTGAAGAGGTCACCATCGGGGCGTTCAGCCAGCCCCTGGTCGGGATGTCATTCATCATCTCGGTTCTCGGATCGTGGGTCGGACTGACCTGCGCGAGTCGCGCCCTTCGGCCGGGTGCGGGCTCCAGCTCCTGGCTCTGGCTCTTCGGCGCAGCGGCCTCGATCGGCGGCGGCGCGATCTGGTCCATGCACTTTATCGGCATGCTGGCCTTCGACAGCCACGTGGCGTACGCCCTCGACGTCGGCACCACCCTGATCTCGCTCGCGGTCGCCATCATCGCGGCGATGGTCGGCATGCTCATCGCCACCGCGATGCGAGGCAAGATGGGCTACATCGTCGGTGGCCTGGTCACCGGCGCCGGCGTCGGCGCGATGCACTACACCGGCATGTACGCCATGGACATGAGCGCCAAGATGGCCTGGAAGCCTGGGGTCGTGGCCCTCTCCATCGTCATCGCGCTGGCCGCCTCGGCGCTCGCTCTCTTCTTCGCCTTCAACATCACCACGCGGCTGATGCGCGTGGGCGCGGCCTTCATCATGGGCGTCGGCGTGTGCGTGATGCACTACACCGGCATGCTCGCCCTCGAGATCCACAGCTCCCCCGACGACAAGCTCGGCCACGTCAGCGGCGCCGACCCGGTCTACCTGGCGATGCCGATCTTCGCGATCTCGGCGGGCATGCTGATCGTCATCGGCTTCGGCACCATGTTCGCCGGCATCAACGACGATCTCGACGACCCCTGGACCCCCGGCCAGCGCAGGATGTCCGACTCCGGGGCCCACGCGATGGGTCCGCAGCACCCTGGGATGGGGCAGTCGCCCTTCGCCGGCCAGCCCGGTCAGATCGGTCATTCCGGCCAGCACGCTCAGTTCGGCCAGCAGCACGACCCGCAGCAGCCGCTGCAGCCGCTCCCGACGCGTCAGCCGGCGGCCTCCGGCAGCCCGCAGGCGGGCCAGCCCGCGGGCGAGGGCATCGGCAACATGTTCGCCCAGCGCCCTCAGCGTCCGACTCAGCTGCGGCCGCAGAACGGACGCTGGACGCCGCGGCCGTACGCCCAGCAGCCCGCCAACGGCGCCCCGGAGCGACAGCCGGACTTCTTCAAGCCTCAGGGTGGTCGGCCCGACGAGGCCGGCAACGAGCCGCCGGCTCAGCAGCAGCCCCGGCCCCAGCGCACCCCGGGCTGGCTGCCGCCGCGCAACAACAACCTGTAGCGAGCCGCGGGGGTTGGGGCGAGCGGCCCCCACCCCCGCGCTCTGCTCACTCCCAGAAGACGCGCTCGACCACGCCGTGGGCGAGCCGGGTCATCCGCAGGTAGTCGTTGACCAGCTCGTCGGTGGCCCCGGCCGGATACCCGAGGATGGCCGCGACGGCGTGCTGCTCCACGGGCCCGGCGGGCAGCGAGTCCGCCGGGCGGCCACGCGCGAGGGTGACCGCGTTGCGCACCCGGCTGACCATCCGCCAGGCCTCGATGAGGGTCTGAGCGTCGTCGGCGTCGATCAGCGAGGCGTCACGGGCGGCCTGCAGAGCCTCGACCGTGCGGGGTGTGCGCAGCCCGGGGACGGCGTACGCATGCCGCATCTGCAGCAGCTGAGCCGTCCACTCGATGTCGGCGAGCCCGCCGCGGCCGAGCTTGAGATGGGTGTTGGGGTCGGCCCCGCGCGGCAGCCGCTCGTGGTCGACGCGGCCCTTGATCCTGCGCACCTCGATGATCTCGTCCTCGCTCAGGCCGCCCTCGGGGTAGCGCAGCGGGTCGATCATCTCGATGAACGCCTCCCGCACCTGCGGGTCGCCCACGACCGCGTCGGCGCGCAGCAGCGCCTGCGACTCCCAGATGCCCGACCATTTCGCGTAGTAGGAGGCGTACGCAGGCAGTGTCCGCACCAGCGCACCCTGTCGCCCCTCGGGGCGCAGGTCGGCGTCGATCTCCAGGGGCGGGTCGGCGCCGGGAAGGGCGAGCAGCCGGCGCAGGTCGGCGATGACCTTCAGCGCGAACTGGGTCGCCTCGCCCTGGTCGGCGCCCTCGACGGGCTGGTGGACGAAGAGCACGTCGGCGTCGGAGGCGTAGGAGAGCTCGAAGCCGCCGTAGCGGCCCATCGCGATGATCGCGATCCGGGTGGGCGCCTCCGCCAGCTCGCGGCGGGCGACCTCCTCGGCCACGACCGTGCGCAGCGAGGCCTCCAAGGTGGCGTCGGTCAGCCGGGACAGGGCAGCGCCGACGGTGTCGATCTCGGCCTCGCCGAGGAGCTCGGCGGCGGAGATCCGGAACAGCTCGCGACGGCGGATGGCCCGGATGTGGCGTACGGCCTCCTCGGCGGACGTGGTGGTGCGCCGGCGCGCGGCGCGGGCGACCATCTCGTCGGTCAGCGCTTCCGCGGACAGCGGGGTCAGGTCGTGGCCGAGCAGGCGCAGCGCCTCGGGCTCCCGCTCGAGCAGCGCGGTGGTGTAGCGCGAGGTGGACAGGATCGTGGCGAAGTACTGGGCGACGCTGCCCTCGTCGCGCAGCGAGCGGAGATACCAGGGCGTGGCGCCGAGCGCGTCAGAGATCCGGCGGAACCCGAAGAGCCCGGCGTCGGGGTCGGAGCCCTCGGAGAGCCACTGCAGCATCACCGGCAGCAGGGCGCGCTGCAGCGCCGCTCGCCGGGAGACGCCCGTGGTGAGCGCCTCCAGGTGCCGCAGCGCGGCCTTCGGGTCGGCGTAGCCCAGCGCGGTCAGCCGCTCCTCGGCGGCCTTCGCGGACAGGTGGGCCTGACCGGACGGGATCCGGGCGACGGCGTCGAGTAGCGGACGGTAGAAGAGCTTCTCGTGGAGGCGGCGCACCTCGATCCGCTGGTGGCCCCACTCCTTCTCCAGCCGCACCACGGGGTCGCGCAGGTAGCCGAGCGATCGCGCCAGCCAGCGCAGCGACTCCTCGTCGTCGGGAACGACGTGGGTGCGCCGGAGCCGGTGCAGCTGGAGCCGGTGCTCCATCCGCCGCAGGAACGCGTAGGCCTCGTGCATCGCCTCGCCGTCCTCGCGACCGACGTAGCCGGCCCGGGTCAGCGCCGCCAGCGCGGAGAGCGTGGTGGGCTGGCGGATCCCGGTGTCGGTGCGGCCGTGGACGAGCTGCAGCAGCTGCACGGCGAACTCGACGTCGCGCAGCCCGCCGGCGCCGAGCTTGAGCTCGCGGTCGACCTGCTTGGACGGGATGTGGGCGATGACCCGGCGCCGCATCGCCTGGGTGTCGGAGACGAAGCCGTCGCGCTCGGCGGCCTTCCACACGAACGGGTTGACGGCGTCGACGTAGGCCTGTCCCACCTCGAGGTCACCCGCGGCCGGACGGGCCTTGAGCAGCGCCTGGAACTCCCACGTGCTGGCCCAGCGCTCGTAGTAGCCGACGTGGCCGGTGATGGTGCGCGAGAGGGCACCTGCCTTCCCCTCGGGGCGCAGCGCCGCGTCGACCGGCCAGATCGTGCCCTCGCCTGTGTGGGCGGAGCAGACCTGGATCAGGTTGCTGGCCAGCTGGGTGGCGACCCGCAGCGAGACGTCGTCGCCGACCCCGTCGGCAGCCTCGTGGACGAAGATCACGTCGACGTCGGAGACGTAGTTGAGCTCGTGCCCCCCGCACTTGCCCATCGCGACGACCGCAAGCCGGACCTTGCCGGCATCGGCCCCCACCCGCGCGCGGGCCACCGCCAACGCCGCCTCGAGCGTCGCGCAGGCCAGGTCGGAGAGCTCGGCGGCGACATCGTCGACCGGGAGCTGGTGGGCCAGGTCGCGGGCGGCGAGCCGGAGCAGCCAGCGGCGGTACTCCACCCGCAGCGCGTCGACCGCCTCCGCGTCCGGGGCCGTCGCCACGGGGCTCTCGTCACCCGGCTCCGCACCGATCGCCTCGAGCAGCGATGCCCGGAAGACGTACGCCGCGGGCCTGGTCGTGCCGAGCGTCGGATCGGCCAGCTCCCGCCAGTGAGCGGGATGGCGGGCCAGGTGGTCGACCAGCGCCGGCGAGGCGCCGAGCACCGAGACCAGCCGCATCGCGGTGCCCTCGTCCCCGGCGAGCTCCTCGACGAAGCCGTCACCCTGGGACTCGGCGAGCGTGACCAGGCCGGACAGCGCGGCGTCGGGGTCGGCGGCCTGACCGAGGATCGCCAGCAGCTCCTGGGTGCCGGGGCCGAGCGCTGCCAGATCCTCCAGGGCGGTGTCCGGATCGTTGAACCCGAGCCGGAGCAGCTCGCCCTTGCCTGGCAACGTCATGACCCCGATTCTGTCACCCGGATCGGGTCAGGCGCTCCAGGGCCTGGGAGTCGGGATGACACCGCCACGGGTGCCGCCCGGGGCGACGGCGGCGGCGCGCTCGCGGACCAGGCGGGCGAACCCGAAGGCCAGTGGCTGCCAGGTCTTGATCAGCTCGTTCTCGGCGAAGGTGGCGGTCGCGACCACGTCGTCGACGCTGCGCCCGATCTGCTCGAGCTCCGCGACGGACTCGTTCGCCCAGACGGCGACCGCGGCGGCGTCGACCTCGGGGTGGAACTGCACGCCCCACACGGTCGGGGCGAACCGCGCGGCCTGGACCTGGCCGTCGATCGAGCTGGCCAGCTTCACGGTGCCCTCGGGCAGCTCACCGACGACGTCACGGTGCCAGTGCAAGGCGCGGTCGTCGCCGGCCAGCAGACGCATCAGCGGGTCGAAGAGCACCTCGGGCTCCCAGGTCACCTGGTGGACACCCACGGTGAGCCCGAACGGGCTGCGCTCCACGGTGCCACCCAGCGCCATCGCGGCGAGCTGGTGCCCCAGGCAGATCCCGAGCGTCGGGATCCCGGCCTCGGCGGCCTGAGCGATCCGCTCGCGGGTGACCTGTAGCCAGGGGTGCTCGGCGTCGGAGTCGGCGTCCATCGAGCCGCCCATGACGAGCAGCCCCGAGTAGGAGGCGTCCAGCGAGGAGAGCGGCGGGATCGGCTCGGCGTACGCCCGGCAGACGTCGATACACATGCCCGCCTCAGCCAGCCAATGACCGAACAACGCCGGCGGAACTGTCTCCTCGTGCTGGATCACAAGCACTCGGGGAAGACTCAACGACATCACTCCCACTCTCCCGTTCGATCCAGTGTGGCAGCACCGGATCGGAAGTGTGGAATCGGGCTTGAGTTTCCTTGACAACCAGTTTGTTGGCTCAGATGACGGGCAGCATCCGGGAGCGCTCGTAAGCGGTCACCTGCTCGCGGTAGGCGGCCCACTCGGCGCGCTTGTTGCGCAGGAAGAAGTCGAAGACGTGCTCACCGAGGGTCTCGGCGAGCAGCTCGGAGTCCTCGGCCATCCCGATCGCCTCGTCGAGGTTCTCCGGCAGCGGGTCGATGCCGAGGCTCTTGCGCTCGCGCTCGGTCAGCGCCCACACGTCGTCCTCGGCCTCACGAGGCAGCTCGTAGCCCTCTTCGATGCCCTTCATGCCCGCCGCCAGGATCACGGCGAAGGCCAGGTAGGGGTTGCAGGCGGCGTCGAGGCTGCGCACCTCGATACGGGTCGACTGCCCCTTAAGCGGCTTGTACATCGGCACCCGGACCAGCGCCGAGCGGTTGTTGTGGCCCCAGGCGACGTGAGCCGGCGCCTCTCCCCCGCCGATCAGGCGCTTGTAGGAGTTGACCCACTGGTTGGTGACCGCGGTGATCTCAGGGGCGTGGCGTAGCACTCCGCTGATGAAGCTGCGGCCGGTCTTGGAGAGCTGGTATTCGGCACCCGGCTCGTAGAAGGCGTTGGCGTCGCCCTCGAACAGGCTGAGGTGGGTGTGCATACCCGAGCCCGGGTGCTCGGTGAACGGCTTGGGCATGAAGCTCGCCCAGATGCCCTGGCTCAGCGCGACCTCACGGATGACCGTGCGGAAGGTCATGATGTTGTCCGCCGTGCTCAGCGCGTCGGCGTAGCGCAGGTCGATCTCGTTCTGGCCCGGGCCGCCCTCGTGGTGGCTGTATTCGACGCTGATGCCCATGGCTTCGAGCATCGTGATCGCCTCACGCCGGAAGTCGGCGCCCATCGACTGGGCGGTGTGGTCGAAGTAGCCGCTGGAGTCGACCGGGGTCGGCTCGCTGCCGTCGCGCGGATTGTCCTTGAAGAGGTAGAACTCGATCTCGGGATGCGTGTAGAAGGTGAAGCCCTTCTCCGCCGCATTGGACAGGGTGCGCTTCAGCACGTAGCGCGGGTCCGCGTAGGACGGCGACCCGTCGGGCATCACGATGTCGCAGAACATCCTGCCCGTGGACGGGCCGTCCGTACGCCACGGCAGGATCTGGAACGTGCTCGGATCGGGCAGGGCCAGCATGTCGGCCTCGGTCACCCGCGCGAACCCCTCGATCGCGCTGCCGTCGAAGCCGATGCCCTCCGCGAAGGCGCTCTCGAGCTCGGCCGGCGCCACCGCGACCGACTTCAGATAGCCGAGCACGTCGGTGAACCACAGCCGCACGAAACGTACGTCTCGCTCTTCGAGTGCCCGGAGCACGAAGTCCTGTTGCTTGCCCATGCGTGAACACTAACGGTCCGACGTGACGGCTGGGACCTCCACGCCAGCGTCAGCGTCCGGGACCCTTGAAGATCGAGATCACGAGTGCCACACCGAACCCCGCCAGCGCTGCGCCGATGACCGACCAGGCGGTGCTCGTGCCGCCTCCGCCGAGATATCCCATGCCGGTCAGCGCCAGCGCTCCACCGGCCACGAGGAGCACCGCGGCCACCACGAGTCCGAGAGCCTTACCCACAGTCATGACACCGAATCTAGTCCCGAGCTAGGTGATGACGAGGGCGAGGGTCACCAGCGAGGTCATCCAGGACACGAAGCTGCCGACCAGGAAGTATTCGGTCACATCGTTGATGCTCGGGCCTTCGCCGTCACCGCGGTTCTCACCGCGGAACGACTGCAGCTCCGGCCAGCGGATCAGGCTCTTGGCCGCCACCACCAGTCCGGCGGCGGCGAGGCTGCCGGTGAGACCGAGGCCGAAGATCGTCAGCCGCTCGAGCGGGCCGAGGAGCCTGCCGCCCTTGAGATTGTTGCCGTCGACCCCGTCGAGCGGGTTGGACACCTTGGCGACGTCGAGGACGAGCTGCACCACGACGTTGCCGGTCGAGATCTGGACCAGCAGGCCACCGAAGGCGAGCAGCACTGCCTCGGGGCGCGCCGCCTCGACCCAGGCCCAGGGAGCACCGTCCGCCCAGGCGGCGACCGGCCCGGCGACCTCTCCGGCCACCGGCGCCAGCAGGATGCCGAGGAAGATCGTCCCGCTCAACAGGGCCAGAGGCACGCCGGGACGAGGATTCCTCTCCGCCCCCTGGGGCTGGTGGGCCACGAAGCCCCACAGCACCGCGATCCCGGCGATGACGATCACCGCCGCCAGGTCACCTCCGAAGAGGGCCGAGAGCAGGCCGAAGGCGATCACCACCGCGGCCCCGATCGCCTCGGGGACCCAGCGGATCCGCCGGAGCGGGTCGACGAGCGCGTGCGCGAAGTCGACCGTGCCGACCCCGATCAGGAGCAGGGCGATCCAACTCACTTGATCTCCCCCAACAGCTCGTCGGCGCGCACGATCACCGCGATGCCGTCGCGGCGCACCCGCTGGGAGACTGCTGAGGGGGTGATGTCGAGCTCGGCGGCCATGGCCTTCTGAGACATGCCGGAGAGCATGCCAGAAAGCACCGACACCGAGGAGTCATCCAGCCGGGAGAAGAGCTCGTCGCGCGCGATCAGAGCGGCGTTGACCGCGGCCGGTTCCGGCCCACCCGCCTCCTCCGCCGGCTGGTACCAGGTCCGTACGCTGCGCGATGCCGCCTTGTTCTCAGCGGCCTCCGCCGCCTCGATCGCCGCCCGTGCCGACCACCACCCCGGGCCGTCCTCGACCCTCGGCTCCTCGCGGAGCACCCGGGTCTCGCCCCAGCTGATGCCGTGGCGTACGTCGACGACGGGGGCCAGCGCGATCCGCACCCGGAACGCGGCCCGGATGGCGGTGCCCACCGTCTCGAACGCCCCCTGGAACTCGTCGCCGACCGTGATCCGCAGCGGCGTGACCGGCTGCCACTCGCTGTTGATCCTCTCGATCGCACCTGAGAACGCCTCGTGGACCTGGGCGCGGTCGGGCTTGTGCCGCGAGCCGACGAGGTCGCCGATCACGGTCGCTACAGCTGCCATAGATGAAGCCTATAACTTCACTTGCGAGAAATTAAGGCATCTGGTTTAGATATCGGTTTCGAAAGGTGAGAACTTAACCGCTTCCCGGCGTCAACCAGACGCCCAACTCATATGATCTTCGTCACACTCGTCCGACAGGTTCCCCCAACCCCTACGGAGCGACGATGCACGTACTCCCCGTCCGGCCGGCACGTCTGCTGGCACTTCTCACCGTTCTCAGCCTGGCTCTCACCATGCTCGCGGTCGCCTCGGTCTCCCCCGCGAAGGCTGCCGGCGGCCCTGCCCCTTATCCCGATGACTACGACGGCTCTCAGATGTGGCTGGGCTACCGGCCCGTCGAGGACGAGCGGCGACTGGCGGAGTACCGATCGCTGGCCAGCTCGATCGTCGTCGAGAACGCCACCGCCGACCCCGTCCACCGGCACACCGACGATCTGGCGATCGAGCCGGGCGGAAGCGAGAAGCTGGTCACCTCGAGCCTGGAGGCCGCGCGCGAAGAGCTGAGTCGCGGGCTCGGCGGCATGCTCGGCACCGACGTCCCGGTCGCCGACGACGTCTCCCCCGGCGCGGTCGTCGTCGGCACCCCGACCTCGTCGCAGGTCGTACGCAGCGAGATCCCGGCCCGCGACCTCGGCCGTCTGGGGTCGGAGGGCTACCTGATCCGTTCGGTCGGCGGCCACACCGTCATCGCCGGCAACACCGAGGTGGCCGCGCTGTACGGAACCTACGGCTTCCTGCGGCTGATGCAGACCGGCAGGCCGATCAGCCGGCTGAACGACGTCGAGGTGCCCAGGGTCCAGGACCGGTGGATCGACAACTGGGACGTCGAGCGGCTCTACGCCGGCAACGCCGACACCGCGAAGGGCCCCGACACCGGCGGGCTGGCCGGCGAGGACGGCTCGATCTTCAACTTCGCGGCGACCGGCGAGAGCGCCGACCGGAACCTGCCGGTGATCCTGGACCGCTACGTGACCGTGGCCCGGGCGCTGGCGTCGGTCGGGATCAACGGCTTCAACATCAACAACGTCAACGCCAGGAACGCCTACATCACCCCCGAGTACATCGAGCAGGAGGCGGCGCTGGCCGACGCGCTGCGGCCCTACGGGATCAAGCTCGCTCTCTCGATCCGCTACGACGCACCGACCGACCAGCGGTTCGCACCGGACACGCTCACCCGTGACCAGCTCGACCCGACCAAGGCACCGTTCCGCGACTGGTGGACCCGCCGGGCCGCCATGATCAAGGATGCGATCCCGGACTTCGCCGGGTTCACCGTCAAGGCCAACTCCGAGGGCCAGCCCGGCCCGCAGGACTTCGGCTTCGACCACGGCGACGGCGCCAACGGCATGGCCGCGGCCGTCGAGCCGCTGGGGATGCAGATCATGTGGCGTACGTTCGTCTACAACGCCGACGTCGACGAGGACCGGCTGAAGCGCGCCTACCTCGAGTTCGGGCCGATCGACGACGAGGTGCAGCCGGACGGGTCCCGCGGACGGATCGCCGACAACGTCTTCCTGCAGACGAAGAACGGCCCGCTGGACTTCCAGGCGCGCGAGCCGGTCAACCCGATGTTCGGGCGGATGGAGAACACCAACCAGGCCATCGAGCTGCAGGTCACCCAGGAGTACACCGGCCAGTCGACGATGCTCGCCTACCTCGGCCCGATGTGGCAGGAGGTGTTCAACGCCGACACCGGTGCGACCGACGAGTCGGGCAGGCTGCTACCGAAGCGCAAGGTCGGCCACATCGTCGACGGCACCGCCCAGGGCCAGGAGCGGACCGCGATCGTCGGCGTCGGCAACCTCGGCAACGCCGACAACCTCACCGGCCACCACTTCTCCCAGTCCAACCTGTTCGCCTTCGGACGGATGGCGTGGGACTGGACCCTGGACTCGCGCGTGATCGCCGAGGACTGGACACGGATGACCTGGAGCGGCGACGACAGGACCGTCAACAAGATCGTCGCGATGATGATGGGGTCGTGGGAGTCGGTGGTCAGCTACCAGACACCGCTCGGCATCGGCCACCAGTTCGGCGCGGACATCCACTACGAGCCGGGACCGGAGGAGACGCTGGCCCGCCCTGACTGGAGCCCGACCTACTACAACCAGGCCGACTCCGTCGGGCTCGGCTACGACCGCTCCGCGAGCGGCAGCGGCTTCTCGGCGCAGTTCTTCCCGACGCTGACCGAGCGGTTCGACGACATCGAGACGACCCCGGAGAACCTGCTCATGTGGTTCCATCACGTCCCGTGGGGCCACGAGATGGACAGTGGCCGGCCGTTCTGGGACGAGCTGGTCTACCGCTACCAGATGGGCGTCCAGTACGTCACCTGGATGCGCCGCACCTGGGACTCCCTCGAGGCGTCTCTCGATGCGCGACGGTTCGGCGAGGTGAAGGCCAAGCTCGCCCAGCACGAGATCGACGCCGAGATGTGGCGCGACGAGTGCGTCTCCTACTGGCAGACCTTCTCCGGCCGCGAGATGCCCACCGACGACGGACCGACCTCCATCGCGGTGGAGATCGGCGGGAAGACCTACGCCGGCTTCGACCTGTCCCTGGACGAGTACGCGCTCGACGTGCCCGACGGGACCTCGCCGAGGATCACCGACGTCGTCCCGGCCGATCCCCGGGCGACGTACGAGATCGTCGAGCAGGCCGACGCGATCCCCGGCCGGGCGGTCGTCGAGGTCGAGACGGAAGCCTCCTTCGGGCCGCTGCTGAAGAGGTACGTCCTCAACCTCGAGTGAGTCAGGGCGCATTTCCCCACCATGGCGGGGAAATGCGCCCTCCTCGCCGATGAAACGCGCGCACTTTCCCGCCATGGGGGGAAAGTGCGCGACGGCTACCTCACTCCACGGGAACCCGGGCCTCGATCTCGGCGAGCCAGGCCGCCGGCGAGGCGTCCGACGGCATCCGCCAGTCGCCGCGGGGCGACATGGTGCCGCCGTTGGAGACCTTGGGACCGTTGGGCAGCGCCGAACGCTTGAACTGGTTGGCGAAGAAGCGCTTCACGAAGACCTCGAGCCAGGCCCGGATCTCCTTCATCTCGTACGCCGCGCGCTTCCCCTCCGGGAACCCCGGTGGCCACTCGCCCGCCTCGACGTCGTGCCAGGCGTTCCACGCCAGGAAGGCGATCTTCGAGGGCGTGAAGCCGTTGCGGACGGTGTGGAAGAGGGTGAAGTCCTGCAGGGCGTACGGGCCGATCTTCTGCTCCGTCGACTGCAGCTCCTCCCCCGGCACGAGCTCGGGCGAGATCTCCTGGTCGAGGATCTCCTGGAGCACCTCGTCGGCGGTGCCGTCGAACTGCTCGGTGGTGATCACCCACCGGATCAGGTGCTGGATCAGGGTCTTCGGCACGCCCGCGTTGACGTTGTAGTGCGACATCTGGTCGCCGACGCCGTAGGTCGCCCAGCCGAGCGCGAGCTCGGAGAGGTCGCCGGTGCCGAGCACGATGCCGCCGCGCTGGTTGGCGATGCGGAAGAGGAAGTCCGTACGCAGCCCCGCCTGGACGTTCTCGAACGTGACGTCGTAGACCGGCTCGCCGTCGCCGGCCGGGTGGCCGATCTCCTTGAGCATCTGGGTGGCGGTGGGCCGGATGTCGAGCGTCTCGTAGGTCGTGCCGAGCGCCTCCATCAGATGGATCGCGTTGGACTTGGTGTCGTCCGAGGTGGCGAAGCCGGGCATCGTGAACGCCAGGATGTCGCTCGCCGGACGGCCGAGCCGCTCCATCGCCTTGGCGGCGACGATCAGCGCGTGGGTGGAGTCGAGCCCGCCGGAGACGCCGATGACGATCTTCGTGTCCGGGCCGATCGACTGGAGCCGCTTCTCCAGCCCGGAGACCTGGATGTTGTAGGCCTCGTAGCACTCCAGCGCGAGCTTCTCGGGGTCGTCGGGGACGAAGGGGAACCGGTCGACCTTGCGTCGCAGCCCGTCTCCGGTGAGGGGCGGCGCCAGCTCGAACTCGATCTCGGAGTGGAACGTCCCCTCGGCCCGCCGGTTGTCGTCGAAGGTGCCCTGCCGGATCCGTTCGGCGCGGATCCGCTCCAGGTCGACGTCGACCACGGTGCGCCGCGGCCCGTCCGGGAACCGCTCGGTCTCCCCCAGCAGGTCGCCGAGCTCGTAGACCATCGTCTGCCCGTCCCAAGACAGGTCGGTCGTGGACTCGCCCTGGCCGGCGGCGGTGTAGACGTAGGCGGCCATGCACCGCGCGGAGGCCGACTGCACCAGCAGACGTCGCGCGTCGGAGCGGCCCACGGTGATCGGGCTGGCGGAGAGGTTGAGCAGCACCGTCGCGCCGGCCAGCGCGCCCTTGGCGCTCGGCGGCACCGGGACCCACATGTCCTCGCAGATCTCGACGTGGAAGACGAGATCCTTGACGTCGGTGCAGCGGAAGAGCAGCTCGTTGCTGAGCGGCACCTCCTCGCCGCCGAGCATGATCGTGCCGTCGGCACCGTCGCCGGTGCCGTACCACCGCTTCTCGTAGAACTCGCGGTAGGTCGGCAGGTAGGTCTTGGGCACCACGCCGAGCACCTCGCCGCCGTGGATCACGACCGCGGTGTTGAGCACGCGGTCACCGTGGCGCAGCGGGGCGCCGACGACGATCACCGGCAGCAGCTCCTCGGAGGCCACCACGATCGCGCTGATCGCGGCGTGGACGGCGTCGAGGAGCGTCCGCTGCAGGACGAGGTCGTCGATCGAGTAGCCGCTCAGGCACAGCTCCGGGAAGAGCGCGACCGCCACGCCCTCCTGGCTGCACTCACGAGCCTGCGCGATCACCTCGCGCGCGTTGGCCGCCGGGTCGGCGACGGAGATCGGGATGGTGCACGCCGCGACCCGCGCAAAGCCATGGGAGTAGGCGGAGTAGAAGTCCACGTCCTCGAGTCTATGGGTCCTTGCCTCCCGCGACGTCTCCCCGGCGTCAGGTCCGGGCGGGCCGCTCCATCACGACCTCTTCCGGACCGCCGTCGATCGGGCTGGCCACCTGGTCGGTCTCGACGAAGCCGAGGCGCTCGTAGACGGCGTGGGCACGGTCGTTGCCGGCCAGGTGGGTGAGACGAACCGGCAGGTCGCCGGCGCGGGCGATCACCTCGGTCAGCAGCGCACCACCGGCACCCGTGCCCTGGGAGTCGGGGAGGACGTAGAGCTTCCAGAGCATCACGTGGTCCTCGAAGGGCGAGTAGGCGGCCATGGCCACGACCTGGCTGTCGTCCTCGGCGACCAGGACATGGCCGTTCTCGATCGCGGGGATCACGGCCTCGGGAGCCCACCATCTGGCGATGCCCTTCTCGACGTACGCCTCCCCCGTGATCGGCGGATAGGTCGCCCGCCAGGTCGTCACGCCGACGTGGATCACCGCGTCGAGGTCCGCCGTCGTCGCCTCTCGCACCCGCATGGACGCGACGATAACCAGGAGCGCCGCGGCTGTCGTTCGGTTTAGCGTCGGACCGTGCTGATCCGACGTGAACGTCTCGAGGACGTGGCCGACATCCGGGCGGTCACCGCCGCCGCCTTCTCCGAGGTGGAACACTCCGCCCCACCGATAGAGCCCGAAGGCGCGCCCGGGGAGGCGACGCTGGTGGGGTGGCTGCGCGAGGACCCGGGCTGGATCCCCGAGCTCTCGCTGGTCGCCGAGATGGACGGCGAGGTCGTCGGCCACGTCGTGGCGACCCGCGGCGACCTCGCCGGCCGGCCCGCCCTCGGACTCGGGCCGGTGAGCGTCTCCCCCGAACGTCAGCGCGACGGGGTCGGCTCGGCGCTGATGCACGCCGTGCTCGGAGCCGCCGACGCGATGGGCGAGCCGGTCGTGGTGCTGCTCGGCTCGCCGGCCTATTACGAGCGCTTCGGCTTCGTGCCCGCATCCTCGCTCGGGATCGAGGCGCCGGATCCGGCGTGGGGCGACTACTTCCAGGCACGGCCGCTGGCTGCGTACGAACCGGGTCTTCGGGGCCGGTTCAGCTATGCCGCTCCGTTCGACAGGCTGTGATCACCACCACAGCGCCAACCGGTTCATCTGGACCTACGCTGGAGGTAGTCCGTGGACTCCATCAGGGAGCTGCGAGATGACACCAGAAAGGCTCGATGATGAGCTCGAACCCCTCTGCTGAGGAGACCGCGCCCTACGGCACCGGTGCTGCCGGGAACGCACCGGCCAAGCCCGTACGCAAGGTGCGCACGCATCATCTTCGCGAGATGAAGCAGCGTGGCGACAAGATCACGATGCTCACCTCCTACGACATGTACACCGCCCAGATCTTCGACGAGGCCGGTGTCGATCTGCTGCTCGTCGGTGACTCCGCCTCCAACAACGTCCTCGGCAACGAGACGTCGCTTCCGGTGACCGTGGACGAGCTGCTGCCGCTGACCCGCGCGGTCTCGCGCAGCGCGAAGCGGGCGATGGTCGTCGGCGACCTCCCCTTCGGCTCCTACCAGGCCTCGCCCGAGCAGGGCTACCTGACCGCGGTGCGGTTCATGAAGGAGGGCGGCGCCCACTGCGTGAAGCTCGAGGGCGGCGCCGAGATGGCTCCGGTGATCAAGAAGCTGACCGAGGGCGGCGTCCCCGTCATCGCCCACATCGGATTCACCCCGCAGTCCGAGCACGTCCTCGGCGGCTACCGCGTCCAGGGCCGCGGCGACAGCTCCGACCGGATCATCGACGACGCCAAGGCCGTCCAGGAGGCGGGCGCGTTCGCGGTCGTCATGGAGATGGTCCCCGGCGAGGTCGCCGCGCAGATCACCAAGGAGCTCGACATCCCCACGATCGGCATCGGTGCCGGCCCCGACTGCGACGGCCAGGTGCTGGTCTGGCAGGACGCCTTCGGCATGCGCGGCGGCAAGATGGCCCGCTTCGTGAAGCAGTACGCCGACGTGAAGTCGGTCCTCGCAGGCGGCGCCGAGGCCTACATCTCCGACGTCAAGGGCTCCACCTTCCCCGGCCCGGAGCACACCTTCTGAGGCTCTTCTCCGACGAAGTGGTCAATCTGGGCCGTCCGCCGGCTCTTCGCCGGGCCCATTTTGACCACTTCTCGGGTCCTGCTCCCAGAGGGAGCCACGCCACAGGCCGTACCAGGCATCCAAGCGGGTGGGATCGTAGGTCCGGCCGAGCGCCTCGTCGGCCTCCCGCAGGATCATCGCGGCACGGAACCTGACGTCCGGCGCCACATACCCGTGGCGAACGTAGCCCGCGTCCGCGAGACGCGAGTCGCGACGGCGGTCGCGGGCGTACTGCCCACGGTCTCGGTGCACGGCGCCGTCGTACTCCTGCAGGGTCCGCGTGCCCGTGATCAGCAGGTCGGCCCTGGCCACGAAGCGACCGGCCTCGTCGAACAGCTCGGCCTGCGGCTCGACCGGCACATCGCACGCCACGTGCAGCAGTCGAAGCAGCGACTCCCAGGGCGACTCAGACCTGCCGTCCGCCAGCGCGAGCGCCTCGCGCAACCGTGGGCCGCCGCGGCGACCGCGCGCCACGTTCTCGAGAGCCTCGCGGGTGCACCCCTGCTCGTGGAGGACACCGTCGACGAGCACGACCAGGTCCAGCAGACCGAGCCGACCGGCCGAGGCGAGGACGGCCTCCGGCACCGTCGCGATCCGTACGCCGCCGATCCCGTGACTGTGCGGAGGGAGCCGGTGGCGGGTGACGTCGACCTGCGGCCGGCGCACCGCTCGGCCCAGGCCCGCATCCGGGCCCAGACCGGATCCTGCTCACCGATGTCCCTCGCCAGCCGAACCCCGGGCCCCAGGCTCACCCAGCGGCTGCTCCGTCGCCGCGGCGCGCGGCTCGTCGTAGTCGTCCCCATGCGCCCACGGTGCCTCGGCGCGGGAACCTCGACCAGCGCATTCCCGCCGACCTGTGGACAACGCGCTCCGCGACGTGGTCGCGTCCTAGACGTCGCTGCGTCGCGCCCTGGCGGCCGCCAGCCCGACCAGGCGGGCGACGACCAGGGCGACGTAGAAGACTCCGGCGACCTGCTCGATCATCACGACCGAGCGGGCGTTGGGGAGCACCGGCACGATGTCGGAGAGACCGACCGAGGTCAGGGTCGTGAAGGAGAGGTAGAGCAGGTCGAACCACTGTCGGTGGTCGCCGAACGAGCCGGGCCAGATGATCTGCACCGCGGCGTAGAGGTAGGCGAAGGCCCAGGCCACCACGGTGAACGCGGCACCGGTCGCGAAGAGCTCGTCGCGGGTCACGACGTCGTCGTGGAAGAGGTAGCGGATCATCGCGTAGGAGACGAACAGGTAGAACGGCACGTGGAAGAAGGCCGAGGTCAGCACGACCCAGCCCTCGTCGGGCGCGACCGACTCCCACACCGCGAAGATCGTCGCCGGTCCGCCGAAGATGATCGCCGCCCAGGAGAACGCCGGGGTCAGGCGTACGGCCGCGACCGCCGCCAGCAGGAGCAGCAGCTGCAGCACTCCGAGCGCTGCGCGGCCGGCGGTGGAGTCGTCCAGAAACGGGTAGGCGAGGACGGCCACGACCTGACCGAGCAGGAGCACGGCGGAGGGGTGGTCACGCATCGACCGGATCACGTTGGCCATAACGGCACAGGCTATGGGCGGCGCCTGTAGTTTCGAGGCATGCGCGCCGTTGCCGCCCTGGTCCTCGCTCTCGGTCTCGGCACGACTGCGGCGTGCGCCGGCGATCCCACACCCGCCACCACTCCCCCACCACTGAACCCGTCCGGCTCGCCGAGCTCTTCCCCGACCTCCTCCTCGTCGGCTCCTCCGGCCGTGCTTCCGACCTCCGAGCGGGTGCCGGAGCTCGATGTCGAGGTGGTCAACGACGAGCTCGACCATCCCTGGGACGTCGCCGACCTCGGCGAGGACCGGTTCCTGATCACCGAGCGCGACCGGGCGGTGCTGGCCCTGATCGAGAACGGGGAGCGGCGCGAGATCTCGCTCGAGGACAACGACATCTGGGTCTCCGGCGAGACCGGCCTGATGGGCCTGGAGATCGACCCCGGCTTCGCCGACAACCGGCGCATCTACACCTGTCAGGGGTGGAACGGGGGCGAGGACGTACGCGTCATCTCCTGGACCCTCGACGCCGGACTGAACCGGGCCACCCAGGAGCGGACCCTGATCGACGGCTTCCCCGCGAGCTCCGGTAGGCACGGTGGCTGCCGGCTGCTGATCAGCGCCGACGGCGCGCTGTGGGTCGGCACCGGCGACGCCGCGAACGAGGAGAACCCGCGCAACCTCGACTCCCTGGGCGGCAAGACGCTCCGCCTCGACCCGGAGACCGGCGACCCATGGCCCGGCAACCCGTGGGGCGGCGACGAGGGTCCACGCCGATTCATCACGAGCTTCGGCCACCGCAACGTGCAGGGGCTGGCGCAGCGTGCCGACGGCACCGTCTGGTCGGTCGAGCACGGCCCCGACCGCGACGACGAGGTCAACGAGATCACGCTCGGCGGCGACTACGGCTGGAACCCGGGCTCCGGCTACGACGAGTCGGTGCCGATGACCGACCAGGGTCTGCCCGGGGAGCAGATCGAGGCGGCCTGGAGCTCCGGCAACCCGACCGTCGCCACGGGTGGCGGCACCTTCATCCCGGTCCAGGAGCGATGGGGTGCGTTCGGCGGAGCGCTCGCGGTCGCCGTGCTCAAGGACCAGGAGCTGCGGGTCATCTCCTTCGACGAGTCCGGGAAGCTGACCGACGACCGGTCGCCCGAGATCATGGGCGACTACGGGCGGCTGCGTACGGTCTCGCTGGCCACCGACGGGGACCTCCTCGTCACCACCGACAACGGTGGCGGCGAGGACGTCCTGCTCCGGGTCACCCCGCGCTGATCACCGGTCGTCGTTGCCGGCGTCGCCTTCCCAGGCCTTGTCCTCCTTGTCCCAGCGCTCGTTGTTCTCCTGGACCTTCTGCAGGGCCAGGGAGGCCTCGGCGTGGGAGGCGTAGGGACCGAGACGGTCCTTGGCCTTGCAGCCCTCGTAGGGCTCGACGGTCTGGTGCTTGAGGCAGTAGTAGAACTCGCCCGCGTGCTCGTCGCTCATGCCGCCACCTCCGTAGCGCAAGCGCCAGGATACGGACGCGGCGGCATGATGACCTGATTGCTCGTTCGCTGACGCTCACTCATGTCTTCAACCTACCGTTGCGCGAGATGTTCGCGTGGGCAACAGCGCTGTTACAAGGATTTCAGTAGGTTGCCACCATGAGCCAGATGTTCGACGCCTACGAGACGCGAGATCCGGCCTTCGACGAGATGTTCTCCGGCAGCGAGCTGCGGCCGCCCTACCAGCGGCTCGGCGACTCCCTGCGCAGGCTCAGCGCCTCCGAGCTGATCAGCAGGGTCGAGGCGATGCAGGCCAGCTATCTCGACCAGGGCGTCACCTTCGACATCGGCGGCGAGGAGCGGGCCTTCCCGCTCGACATCGTCCCTCGGGTCATCGAGCGCGACACCTGGACCACGATCGACAAGGGCGTCCAGCAGCGGGTCAAGGCGCTGGAGCTCTTCCTCGCCGACGTCTACGACGAGGGCAACGTCTTCGACGACGGGGTGATCCCGCGCGAGGTGATCACGACCTCCAGCCACTATCACCGTGCCGCCGCGGGGGTGCACCCGCCCAACGGCGTACGTGTGCAGGTCTCCGGTATCGACCTGGTCCGGGACAACGCCGGCGAGTTCCGCGTGCTGGAGGACAACGTGCGGGTCCCCTCGGGCGTCTCGTACGTCATGACCAACCGCCGCGCGATCTCGGCCGCGCTCCCGGAGGCGATCGCCGAGCACAGGATCCGGCCGGTGGCGAACTACCCGCAGAAGCTCCTCGCGGCGCTGCGCGCGGCCGCTCCGGCCGGCGTCGCCGACCCGACGGTGGTCGTGCTGACACCGGGTGTCTACAACGGCGCCTACTTCGAGCACGCGCTGCTTGCCCGGACGATGGGCGTCGAGCTCGTCGAGGGGCGCGACCTGGTCTGCCGCAACGGGCAGGTGCTGATGCGTACGACCAAGGGGCTGGCCCCGGTCCACGTGATCTACCGGCGCATCGACGACGAGTTCCTCGATCCGGTGCACTTCCGGCCCGACTCGATGCTCGGCTGCGTCGGGCTGATCGACGCCGCCCGGATGGGCAACGTGACCCTGGCCAACGCGGTCGGCAACGGGGTCGCCGACGACAAGCTCGTCTACACCTACATGCCCGACATCATCCGCTACTACCTGGCGGAGGATCCGATCATCAAGAACGTCGACACCTGGCGGATGGGCGACGCGTCCTCGCGCGAAGAGGTCCTCGACCGGCTCGACGAGCTGGTGCTCAAGCCCGTCGACGGCTCGGGCGGCAAGGGCATCGTGATCGGGCCGGCGGCCTCGGCGCGCGAGCTGGAGGTGCTGCGCGGCAGGATCCTGGAGGACCCCCGCTCCTGGATCGCGCAGCCGGTGGTGCAGCTCTCGACGGTCCCGACGTTCATCGATGCCGACCCGGAGGGCGCAGGAGGGCACAGCCTCGGGGCGCGGCATGTGGACCTGAGACCGTTCGCGGTCAATGATGGCGACAAGGTCTGGGTTCTTCCCGGTGGCCTGACTCGGGTGGCGCTCGCCGAGGGCGAGCTGATCGTGAACAGCTCCCGTGGCGGCGGCTCGAAGGACACCTGGGTGCTCGCCGGACCGACGTCGTCCCGGCCGTCCGGTCGGAGTCAAGGCCAAGCGCAGGGGGTTGCGTGATGCTGAGTCGCATCGCCGAGTCGATGTTCTGGATCGGACGCTATGTCGAGCGTGCCGAGGACACCGCACGGATACTCGACGTGCAGACCCAGCACATCCTCGAGGACGCCGCCACCGACGAGGAGACCGCCTGCCGCTCGCTGCTCGCGGTGATGGGCGTCGAGATCTCGCCCACCGAGAAGGTCGGCCTGCCGCAGACCCTGGACATGCTGGCGTACGACACCACCGCACCGACCTCGATGGCCTACGCGCTCGGGGCGGCCCGGGAGTCGGCCCGCGGGGCCCGGGAGACGCTCTCGGTGCCGCTGTGGGAGGCGCTCAACACCACCTACCGGGCGATCCCGGCAGGGCAGTTCAAGCACATGCGGGCGCCGTTCGTCTTCGGGTGGGTGCGCGACCGGGTGGCCCAGATCAACGGCACCGCCGACGCCACGATGATGCGCGACGAGTCCTGGCAGTTCCTGATGCTGGGGCGCTATGTCGAGCGCGCCGACATGACCTCGCGGCTGGTCGCGACCACCTCTTTGACGAGCGCCGGCGGGGCGTCGCAGTGGAACTCGACGCTGCGTGCGTGTGGTGCGTACGACGCGTTCCTGCGGGTCAACAAGGGGGTCGAGACCGAGCAGGCGGCGGCCGAGTTCCTGCTGCTGGACCGGATCTTCCCGCGCTCGGTGGTGCACGCGCTGCAGCGTGCCGAGGGGGCGCTGGACACGCTGGAGGGCACGACCCGGCGGGCCGGGTTCACCGACGAGGCCCACCGGCTGATCGGCCGGATGCGGGCGTCGCTGGAGTATCGCTCGCTCCACGACCTCCTGGCGGACCTGCCCGCCGAGATGGAGCGGCTCCAGGTCACCTGCGCCGAGGCCACCGCGGCGGTCACCAAGCGCTACTTCGCCGGCGCCGAGGCGCTGGCCTGGCAGCCGGTCTGAGGAGTCTGATCGAGATGAGCATGCAGTTCCGGATCGTGCACACCACGACGTTCAGCTACGACGGGCCGGCGGTCGCCTCCTACAACCAGGCCCGGCTGACCCCGCTGACCACGCCCCACCAGATCCTGGTCCACCACCGGCTCGACGTCTCGCCCAAGCCGTGGACCTACGAGTACAAGGACTACTTCGGCAACGAGGTCACCGCCATCGAGGTGCTCGAGGCGCACCGGGTCCTGAAGGTCTCAGCCACCAGCACCGTCCAGGTCTCCCGGGAGCCCGGCGCCGCACCGGTGCTCACCTGGGACGAGGCCGCGCTGCCCGGGGTCGCGGACCGGTTCGTCGAGTTCCTGGGTCTGCCCGCTCACGTGGCGCCCGACGAGGAGCTCGCCGCGGCGGCCAAGCGCATCGCGTCCGCGGCGGCACTTCCGGGCGAGGCTGCCTTCGAGATCGCCCGCGCCGTCGCTTCTGCCGCACCGGCCGATGCCGCCCACCAGCTGCTCGGAGCGCTGCGCACCGTCGGTATCCCGGCGCGCTACGTCTCCGGATACGTCTACCCCGGGGGCGCCCACTCGTGGGTGGAGTGGTGGGACAACGGCTGGCACGGCATCGACCCGGCCACGGGCACCGAACCCGGCGACACCTACGTCGGCGTGGCCACGGGTCGCGACCACACCGACGTCAAGCCGCTGGGCGGGATCTACTCGGGTCCCGCCGAGCCGGCCGTCGAGGTCAGTGTCGAGATGACGCGCCTCGCCTAGCCTGCCTCAGAGCGAGGACTCGGCCGCGAGCGCGTTGATCACCTTCGCCAGGGCGAGGTCGCGGCTGGTGACCCCGCCGGCGTCGTGGCTGGTGAGCCGGATCTCGACATAGGGATAACGCAGGTCGATGTCGGGGTGGTGGTTGGCCTCCTCGGCCTTCGCGCCGATCGCGTTGACCAGCGAGAGACCGGTGATGAAGTCACCGGTCTCCACGCGGGCGACGATGCTGTCGGCATCGCCGGAGGAGTCGAACGTCCAGCCCGCGAGCTGCTCCTGGGCGACCTGCTCGGCGGTGAGAGTCGTGGTGTCAGGTTCCATGCCACCACCCTCTCACCCCAGGCTCACTCCTCGCGCTGGGCCAGCCGGTTGCGTACGCGGTAGACGGCTGCGTGATGGTCGTAGTCGTCGCTCATCACCGCCGCCAGGCGCAGCGGGCCGAGCGCGTCCTCGAGACGGTCCTGGCGCTCCAGCACGCGGCCGAGCGAGTGCAGGCTCCAGGCGTCGCTGGGGTCGCGCTCGACCAGCCAGCGCAGCTCGGCCTCGGCCTTGGCGAGCTGGGCCCGGAGCATGTAGGCCCACGCGCGCATGCTCCGCAGCCCGAGGTTGTCGGGGTCGTCGGCGAGCGCCGGCTCCAGGATCTCCAGCGCCTCCACGGGGAAGCGTCGCGAGAGCAGGTCGTGGGCCGTCCGGTAGGCCACCTCGTGCGAGGTCTGGCCCGGGAAGACGACAGCCGGGGCTACGTACTCGAAGTCTTCGTTCTCTGTCATCACACCCTCCGAACATGATACCCCACCACGGTATTCCATCCAGGCCCGCGATGGGAGCACCATGGTGACGGTTAGGAGGTGAACGCGCATGCACGCATCAGTCGGTGACCACCTCGTCGTCATGGGCCAGCACGTCGGCGACCACGTCCGGGAGGCCGAGATCATCGAGGTCAGCCACCCCGACGGCAGCCCGCCCTACCTCGTACGCTGGAGCGACAGCGACCACGAGTCGCTCGTCTTCCCCGGTCCGGATGCTCACATCGAGCCCGCCTCGCACTAGACTTTTCCTGCGGACGGGCTGGCCGGGCGATCGCGTCGTTCCTTCGGGGGCGTCGAGGAAAGTCCGGGCTCCACAGGACAGGGTGGTGGCTAACGGCCACCCGGGGTGACCCGCGGGACAGTGCCACAGAGAACAGACCGCCGCTGCCGTCCAGGTAGCGGTAAGGGTGAAACGGTGGGGTAAGAGCCCACCAGTCCTCGTGGTGACACGAGGAGCTAGGTAAACCCCACCCGGAGCAAGACCAGACAGCGTACGTTTGAGGGCGGTCCGTCCGAGTACGCGGGTAGGTTGCTAGAGGCCATCGGCAACGATGGTCCGAGATGGATGGTCGCCGATCACAGAACCCGGCTTACAGGCCAGCCCGTCCGTTTTTATGGTTCTGACCTGGTATTTTACTTTTCGGGGTGCTCTACTGTCCGGTTACTGTCCGGTCTAGAAGTAAAACAGGTTCGGTGACACCCTCGACGGACCCCGGTCCCGTAGACTCATCAGGGACACCAGTGACATGGGAGTCGGCGACGAAAGGGGCGAGGGATCATGAGCGAATCAGCGCTCGATCCGGTTGAGGTGGACGCGACGTTCACCGACCGCGGCCATCTGCAGCTGACCGACGCATCGGCCGCCAAGATCGCCGCGCAGCTCGGGCACGAACCACGGCCCGGGGACGTCGTCCACCTTTCCGTCCGCCGAGCCATCCGTGACCAGAGCCGTGGTTCCGGCCGCCCGGGCGAACGCGGCGCGCTCGCCCACCTTGCGCATCTCGCCGACGACTTCGGCACTGACGACATCCGCGCGATCCGCGAGGAGATGACAGCCGAGTCCGAGTGGACCCAGTGATCGATCTCAAGCCGCTGGTCATCGACACGCATGCCGTGATCTGGTGGGTGCTCGATAGCCCGCGGCTTTCCGAGGTCGCAGCGAACCGGATGCGCGACGCCGTCGATGCTGGACAGCCGTTGCACGTCAGCGCGTACTCGCTTCTCGAGCTTCGCTACGCCGCAGAGAAGCCGGCGACCCGCAAGGGCCACATCTCCCCCGAGCTCCACGACGCGATCGTCGCCGAGATCACGAGCGACGAGTCAGTCTTCACCGTGGCCGACATGTCCGCGGCGATCATCGTCCACCTCGGAACCGGCGCGCTTCCCCGCAGCAAAGGCCCGAACGACCCGGGTGACCGTGTCATTCTGGCGACGGCGATCGAACTCGGTGCCGACATCGTCACTGCCGACAAGCTGCTGCAGAATGAGGATCACATCTCCTTCGTCTGGTAGGGCTAGGAACCTGCTGCTCGCCGACCACCAGGGACGCTTGAAACAGATTTGAGGACAGGTCCGGCGAGAGCTGCCTGAAGAACGGCACGTACGGTCTCGTCCTCGTCACCGATCAGGTGCCCGTAGGTGTCCCATGTCTCGGCTGCGTTCTTGTGTCCAAGGAGGGCCTGGAGCGCCTTGATCGACGTGCCGGCGCGGATGTGCATCGAGGCGAAATAGTGCCGAAGATCGTGCGGCGTCGCGTCGGTCTTGACCTTCTTGGCGGCGGTGTTCCAGGCCATCCACAGGGTGCTCTTGCCGATCGGGTTGCCCGAGGAGTTAGTGAAGATCAGGCCGCTCTTGTGGATCCCGTAGGTCGTCTTCTGGTCCTCGATGGCCTCGAGCACGATGTCGGGCACTGCCATGGTCCGCACGCTCGACGGCGTCTTCGGCGGCTTCCAGGTCGGCTCGGTCGTACGCAGCTGGCGGTCGACCCGGACGGTGTTGAAGTCCTTCGAGACCCTGTCAACCGTCAGACCGAGGATCTCGCCGCGACGCATCCCGGTACCGGCCAAGACAGTGATCAAGTTCTTGTAGCGCGGGTAGATCGTCTCGCTCAGCTCCTTGACCACGTCGGTCGTGATCGGGACCAGCGCCGACTTGGGGTCCAGGCGGGGCAGCCGGGTGCCCTCACAGGGTGAGCCGGCGAGCACTCGCTCCTTGGCGGCCGCCTTCATGACGATGGCGAGCACTCCGTAACGCAGATGCACGGTGGTCGGTGCCGCGGTGGCTGACCACTTGGCGACCAGCTCCTGGACGTCTGCCTGCCGGATCGAGTCGATCCGCCAGTCGCCGATCTTCGGATAGATGTGGGCGTTGAGGGCGATCTCGAAGGTCGTTCTGGTCGACTCGGCATGGACCTGTCGGGCACGCCAGGCTTCGGCGTACGCCTTGAAGGTCTGCTTGCCGAGCTCGGGGTTGACCCAGTCGCCGCGGACCAGCCCTGCGGTCTGCTCATCGATCCAGTCCTGGCCCTCGGTCTTTCGGTCGAAGTGTTTGACGTGCTCCTCGCCGGCTCGGTCGACGTAGACCGCACGCCAGCGGACCTTGGTCTTGACCTCGCCCTCCTTGGTCGTCCACCTCGCGGTGTGCTTGCGGATCGTGGCCATTGCTCACCTACTCTCCTCGTGGTTGGCGTTCTCATCCATGTCCCTCAGGGTAGGCGTTGTCCCGAACAGCCGTTCGAGACGACGCCTACCGATTGGGCTCACCGGATCAGCGGCGTCGCTGCCCGGCGCTGCTCGCGCATGAAGGTGCGCAGGTCGCCGACGGTGGTGACCAGCCGGCGGCCGATCTTGAAGAACCTCGGACCGGTCCTGCGCTGGCGCCACCACCGCAGGGTGTTCTCCGACGTACGCAGGATCTCAGCCGCCTCGGTGAAGGTGAGGATCTCCTCGTTGTCCCGCTCGGAGAACGGGATCTGGCTCGTGGTCATGTTCATCTCCTGTCATCGACGTCCACCGCCCGGATGGCGGCGGTACTCGAGTGCAGGAGGTAGGTGTGCAGGGCTCCCCAGCAGACCCCTGTTTTAGATCCGACTGGAGGTGTACGTCCGATCAGATGTACGTCTGGCCGGTCTTCGGAACGGTCGTAGATCCAATCAGGCGTCCGTATCCGATCGGATATCCTGGGCACATCGACGGGGCGACAATTCTTCAGACAGCCCGACGAGCCGCAGGACTCACCCAGACCCAGCTCGCCGAGCTGGCTGGCACGTCCCAGGCCACACTGTCCGCCTACGAGCGCGGCACCAAGTCGCCATCGCTCAACGTCGCCGTACGCATTCTCCGGGCTGCCGGGCTCAACCTCTCCTTCTCGACTTATGTCGACTTCGAGGAGCGCAAGGTACGCGGCGTACAAGCGTTCTGGTTCCCCAACATGCTCTGGACCGTCGGCCCGCCCGACTGCTTCGCCACCCTCCGGGTGCCGGACCTGATCAATCACACCGAACAAAGTCAGTGGCACCTCAGCAACCGCACCGACCGCGCCCGAGCGTACGAGATCCTGATCCGCCGCGCCCTGCCCGAGTCCATGATCCGCTGGCTCGACGGCGCCCTGCTCGTCGATCTGTGGGACGAGCTCGACCTGCCCGCGGCCGTCCGAAGCGCTTGGAGCCCCGCGATCAAGTGGGCCATGGCCGGACCGTCGGTCGAGATGCTCTGGGACGCGTTCGTCAACAGCAGCAATCCCAGCAGGACCGCCACGGTCCGCATCGGCGCGCGCGACGCGTTGCCCCCACCCCCGCCGCCACCGCCCAGGCGCCGGGCCGATCCCGTCAACGGCCACCCCTGGGGATAGCGGGCCGCCCGTCGAGCCGTTCGAACCTCGCGTACGTTGGAACCCGCCCCGATATTGGAGGATTGACAACGGTATTGATCGAACACCGAACGGCGTGTGAGCTTACAAGCCGAGTCCCGGCCCGCCTCGGTCAGCTCCGGCCGAACGGGACGCCGGGACGTCGCCTGAGTGTCGATGCCCCCGGAGGCGCGGGGCTGCTCCTTGCCTTGGCGCGAGCGCGCCAAAGCGCTCGAGGTCCTCACCGACGCGCTGCGCGGCGTGGGTCGGGCCGAGGTCGGCGCGATCGCGACTGAAGACCCGGGTCCATTGATCTCGGGCATCCTCGACCGAGTCGGCGACCAGGTGAGCGATGTTGCGGTCACGGCCGCGGGTCATGCCGACGTACGCCGATGACGCGCTCGTGTGCATGCCGACCGCGACATGGGCGACCGAGACTGTGTCGCCCTGCACGCCGTAAGTCGTCGTGGCGTACGCCAACTCGAGATGCTCACGTGCGTACTCCCACGACAAACGACGGCGACCGGCCGCACCCTTGACGACGACACCCTTCCGATCGACGTTGCGCACGGTCCAGACCTCACGGTTGGCGACATCGGCGTCGGGATTGTTGCGACGCGTCGCGACTCGATCATCAATGCCGATCCGCTCGCCTGACCGCGTGGCAAACCTGTCCTTTCGATCGACCGCGTCCGACAGACCTCGACGAGCCAGGCCGTTGATCCGAGCGACCTGATCTCGGGTGTCCGCAACCACTGCGACGCCGTTCTCCGCCGTGGTGGCGACGTCAGCCAGCGCCGCGATCTGCTCGACCTCGGAAGCGTGCACGACGATCTCGCCGCGCGCAAGCAAGCGGTCGAAGACGGCCTCAGGCCGTTTCCCGGCCCGCATCCGAAGACTGAGCTCGGCGTACTCGGGATCGACGAATCTCCGAACCGAGTCCAGGTCGACGTGGCTGTTGCCGGCGTAACGGCAGGCAAGATCGAGCACACCGCCCCGACCGACCGCGGGCAGCTGATGCCGGTCGCCGATCAGTGCCAGCCGTGCCCCGGTGGCATCCGCGATCTGCACCAGCGCGACCGCACTGTCCTGGTCCAGCATGCCCGCCTCATCGACCACCAGCAGATCGCCTCGTCGTAGCCGCACCGCAGGGTGCGGGTTGGCCTCGGCGCTCTGCCAATGCCCGTGGTCATCCCATCGGAAACCGTACTGTCGCAGCATCCAGGCCACCGAATACGCAGACGCGCCCACCTGCCCGGCGGCGGCTTTGGCCCCCTTCAAGGTAGGCGAGACCACCACCATCCGCCGTCGCTGCACCTCCTGAATCCTTCGCGCGGCCGCGAGCGCAGCCGTCTTGCCCGCTCCTGCCGCACCCTCAATGACAACGAGCTGCTGGCTCCCCGCGAGATGTGCCACGGCTGCGGTCTGGTCTCGCCCCAGAGCGCCGAGCCAGCGCGATGCCCGCCGCAGATCAATCGGTCGCCCCGACCCCTCAACGCGGCCCGCAAACTGCCTCACAAGATGCCGCTCGACCGCCACCACCCGCGGCGATGTCAGCGCACGAACATCAACAGGTACATCCTCGCGACCGACCAGCGGCACCGACGCGGCGATGACCCGCGCGGTCAGGTCGACGGCCAACTCGCCCCTGACCGCGTGCGCGGCCACCACACCGCTCTCGGAGATGAGCTGTTCGGCCGCTCCCCGTATGTCTGCCCTGCTCCACGCCGACCGCCGAGCACCCAGTCGACTCAACGCCTCGGCCGCCATCCCGTCGAGGTCAAGGATCCCCGACCGCGGCGCCGGCAACTCTGCCCTGTGCCGAGGCGGACGGAACCCGAGCTCAGCAAGCTCGCTCCTCCAGTGCTGTTCCAAGGCAGCACCCGAGGTGGGCACTACCTTGTCCGGACGCTCGTCGGCCCACGCCCGACGGTCCCACGCCTGCCGAAGCCGCAGCCCCGGCTCCTCCCCCGGATGCTCACCCCGCCACTGAGTCTCATAACGGTCGAGGTTGTGCCCGATCTGCGTCGACCGAGCCGAGAAGGCCTCCCCGTAAGCCTCCAGCTCCACGATCTCCCCCGACTCCAGATCCACGTGATAGCCATGCGCCGCCAGAGCAGCCCGGAACCCAGGGTCGGTCATCACCGCCGCATGGCCGATCCCGTTGATCGCCGCGATGCTCTCCCGGAACCCGACCGTGTGCAGCCCCCGCCACGTCCCCGCCGCCCACACCCGCGACGACACCTGAAGATGCAGATGCCAATGCGGATCCCCTGCCCGCGACGTGCGATGCGCCACGACCGCCGCCTCCAGCTGCTCAACCGGAACCTGCACCTGACGTCCCCGCGGCCCGACCCGAGTCGTTGCATGCTCCCCCACCCACGCCAGGATCTGCTCTGCCGCTCGAAGCTGCGCAGCGCCGTACGCCACCGACACATCCGGATGTGCAGCCGCAGCCAGCGACCACGACTTCGGCCCGTTCACCGTCACCTCGACGAACTTCACGCCCTTCGAGTCCGTGCGCAGCCGCCCCTTCGCCTTCACCGTCTCGACGTCGTAACCCGCCACCCAGCGCTCGTAGGTCTCCGCGTCCATCGCCGCCGCCCGCACAACCGCAGAACCAGTGACGACGTACCGGTCAGCCACGCCCGAGCCCTCGCCCAGGTAGTAGTCGTCGGCCCCGAAGGCATCCGACTCGACGTAGCGGCGCGCATCCACCGCACGCCCGGTGTAGAACTTCACCCCACCATGCACGCCCCAGCGCACCTCCATCAACAACCGTCAAGAACCACATAACCGCAGGTCATAAGTGGTTTTCCTACGGAAATGCGTAGCATGCGTGCCGACGATCTTCGGTTCGTTAGGCATCTCTCGGTGCGAGTGATCGAGCGGTAGCTACGAACCGTCAGTAACCGTCATGGGTTCCGGGTCACCTGGACCAGTCCGAGGTGCGACTCAGGCAAGGGCATCTGGCGTCCTCGCACAACGGAGCGACCCAGCAACCTCGTCGACCGGCTCGCACTTGCGAGACAGCGGTGCCATCGAGCCTGTCGAGACGGCAGGCTCATCCGTCGTCTCCCGCGTGCCTCTTCACCTGCCGTCTGCCTGGGCAAGGACGAACGTGTGCTCGGCGGATCGATCCGAGGGCCTGCGCGGCGTGACGGTGACGCTGGCCATCCGCGCGTCCGGCGCCCAGTCACTGAGCGCTCAAAGGGATCAACTGCCCTAGAGACCGCGACTGAAAGTAGCCCGTCCGCAGCCTCAGCAGTCGCCGTGCGGGTCGCCTTCTTGTGCATAGAGGCGCGAGTACGCCTCCCGCAGGACGTTCTTCCGGATCTTCCCGGTCGAGGTCTTCGGCAGCTCGTCGGCGACCACGATCGACTTGGGGATCTTGTACGCGTCGAGGTGACCGCGGAGCTTCTGGCGCAGGACCTCGGGGTCGACGCGGGAGCCTGGGGCAGGCACCACCACGGCGGTGATCGCCTCGGTCCAGTGCTCGTGCGGGAGGCCGACCACGACGGCTTCGGTAATATTCGGGTCAGCGGCGTAAAGCGCCTTCTCCACCTCGATCGAGGCGACGTTCTCGCCGCCGGTCTTGATGACGTCCTTGCGGCGGTCGGTGAACCAGAGGACGCCGTCGGAGCCGAAGTGGCCGACGTCCCCAGAGTGGAACCAGCCGTGCGCGAACGCCTCGTCGGTCGCCTCCGGGTTGTCGAGGTAGCCGGTGAGCGTGTGTGGTCCGCGGTAGACGATCTCGCCGTCCTCGCCGGCGGGTAGCAGTCGGCCGTCCTCGGCCATGATGCCGACCTGGACGTTGGTGACCGGCGTACCGACCGCGCCCGCGTGACTGAGCTGGTGCTCGGGACGGAACAGCGTCGCGGTGGGGCTCATCTCCGTCTGTCCGAAGAGCAGATAGAAGTCGCAGTCGAAGACGTCCAGACAGCGACGTAGCTGTGCCTCCGGCATCGTCGCCATGGCGTAGAGGGCCCGGCGCAGGCTGGACAGGTCCCGGCGGTCGATGTCGGGGTGGTCGAGCATCTGCCGGTACATCATCGGGAGCGCGAAGATCTGCGTGATCTTCTCGGCCTCGATGAGGTCCAGGAGACGGCCGGCGTCGAATCCCCGCTCGATGAACAGGGCTGCGCCCACCATGACGGCGGCGGTGCAATGACAGTTCAACTGGGCGGTGTGGAACATCGGCATCAGCGCCACGAACCGGTCGGTCTCGTCGAACCGTGCCTCCAGAGCCATCGACATCGACTCCAGATAGATCGCCGTGTGGTTGCCGACGACGCCCTTGGGGAACGAGGTCGTCCCGCTGGTGTAGAGGTAGCTCAGCGGATCACGGTCCGCTACGTACGCCTCCGGCTCCGACTCCTCACCCGCTGCCACGAGGTCCCCGAACTCGACGGCCCCGACGAGGGTAGGGCCCGGCTGGTCGACCTTGGGGTCCGTTCCCGGCGCGATCACGACATGGCTCACCGTAAGGTGCTCGGCGACCGCCTCGGCGACGCTCGGGATCAGTTGCCGCTCGACGACGATGCCGCGAGCGCGGCTGTGGCCCAGGACATAGGAGATCTCGTCGCTGCGCCAGCCGAGGTTGATCGGCACACAGACGACGCCGAGCTTCGCGCAGGCGTAGTACGTCACCAGGAACTCGATGCTGTTCCCGGAGGCGAGGGCGAGGGCATCCCCGCGCGCATATCCGGCGGCGACGAGACCGTGGGCGAACCGGTTGACCAGGGCGTTGAGCTCGCGATAGTCGAGGCGCCTTTCGCCGTCGACCAGCGCTAGCCGGTCGGGGTACCGGGCGGCGGCCCGGGTCAGGCTGTCACCGACATTGACACGCTGGATGAGGTTGCGACCGAGATCTTGTGCTGACGACGCCATCGTCGTACCTCCTGTGCGGGTGGAGACTTCAGTAGCTGCGGGGCAGACCCAGTGAGTGCTGGGCCACGAAGTTGAGGATCATCTCCCGATTGACCGGCGCGATCCGGAGCAGGCGGGCCAGGCCCCACAGCGGGATCAGGCCGTACTCGCTGGCCACGCCGTTGCCGCCGTGGCACTGGATCGCGGCATCGAGTGCGGACAGCGCGGCCTCGGCGGCCAGGTACTTGGCCATGTTGGACGCTTCGCCGGCGGGCAGCCCCTGGTCGTGCAGCCAGGCTGCCTTCGCGGTGACGAGGGCGGCCGCCTCCACCTCGATCTTGGCCTTCGCCAGCGCGTGGGAGACGCCTTGGTGGGATCCGATGGGCACGTCCCAGACCTGGCGCTGGTTGGCGTAGTCGGCGGCCTGGGCGAGGGCGTAGCGGCCGATGCCGACGAGCAGGGCGGCGCCGGTCACCCGCTCGGGGTTCAGGCCGTGGAAGACCTGCTTGAAGCCGGCGCCCTCGGTGCCGATGAGCCGGTCCGCGGAGACGTGCACGTCGTCGAGGAAGAGGGTGTACTGCCTCTCCGGAAGTGCCACGGCGACCGGGAGCGGTTGGGCGGTCAGGCCCGGGGCGTCGGTGTCGACGACGAAGAGCGAGAGCTCGGCGTCCCCGCGATCGTCGGTGCCCGTGCGAGCCACCACCAGCACGGCGTCGGCGACATCGATCCCGGAGATGAAGTGCTTCTGGCCGCGCAGCACGTAGCCGTCGCCGTCCTTGACCGCAGCGGTCGAGATCCGGTGGGTGTTGGAGCCGGCGTCGGGCTCGGTGATGGCGAAGACCACACGTCCCGCCCCGGACGCGAGCCTGGGCAGCCACTCCTGGCGCTGCTCGGGCGTGCCGAAGGTGCTGATCACCTCGCCGCTGATCGCACTCGCCACCAGGAGGAGGAGCAGCGGGGATCCCGCGGCCGCCGTCTCCTCGCAGACGATGGCCAGCTCGACGAGTCCTCCTCCGCCCCCGCCGTACTCCTCGGGGATGTTGACGCCGACGAAGCCGTGCTTACCCAGGGCCTCCCACAGCTCGAGGGTGAACTCCCGGGCCTCGGCCTTCTGGGTGTAGTAGCCGTTGCCGAACTCGCGGCTGATCGCGCTCACCGCGTCTCGCAGTGCGCGATGCTCCTCGGTGATGGTGAAGTCCATCAGGCCTCCTGGGTGGCGCGAGCGGCGGCCACGAGCCGCCCCTGGGTCTCGACGGGGATCGGGTACGGCGAGGAGAGGGTGAACCGGTCCGCCAGATCGCCGTAGCGCCGGTGGATCTCGGCGCCTGTCTCCTCCGGAGACCCGACGACGGCGAGGGCCGTGAGTACGTCGTCATCGATGAGGCCGGTCATGGTGTCCCAGTCCCCGCGGACGGAGAGGGCGTGCAGCTCGGCGTGAAGGTCGCCCCAGCCATGCAGGTCCAGGACACTGCTGTAGGCAGGCGTCGAGCCGTAGAACGCGAGCTGCTTGCGTACGGCCGTGGTGGCCTTCTCGAGCTGGGCATCGTCGCTCCCGGTCGCCACCAGGCCCGGATAGATGACGGTGAACTCCGACCGCTTCCGGCCGGACTCCCGCAGGCCCTGCTCCACCAGCGGCACGGTCACCTCGCGCAGATAGCGCTCGGTCGTGAACCCGTGCACGATCAGACCGTCAGCGCGGGTGGCCGCCACCTTGGTCATCGCCTGGCCGACGGCTGCGAGCATGATCGGCGGAGGGCCCCAGGAGTGATGCGGCGGAGTGAACATGGGGGTCATCAGCGTGTGTCGGTAGAAGCGCCCCTCGAACTGGAGTCGCTCCCCGTCGAGCCAGCTCGCCCAGATCGCACGAAGCGCCCCGATGAACTCCGCCATCCGGGCCGCCGGCTCCGACCACGGCATGCTGAACCGGCGTTCGATGTGTGCCCGCACCTGCGATCCCAGGCCCAGGACGAACCGCCCTCTGCTGAAGGTCTGCAGGTCGTAGGCTGCTGCGGCCATCGTCATCGGGGAGCGTGCGAAGGCCACGGCGATGCCGGTGCCGACGGTCAGGCTCTCGTTGTGCTCGGCAGCAAGGAGGAGCGGGAAGAACGGGTCGCGGGCCACCTCGGTGGACCACACACCTGAGTAGCCGACCGCCTCCACGTCGCGGACCTGGTCGATCAGCTCGGCGTACGACGCACCCTCGGTCCCATCGACGCTGCCACCGATGTTGGCGTCAATCCGCATGGCCCGCCTCCACGAGCGAGGCCGGAGGACGGAAGCGCTCACCGTACGACTCGGCCAGCTCGTCGGCCCGGCGGCCGAAACCGGCGATCCCTCCGTCGTACTGCTCCAGGTAGCGCAGCACGCCACCGGTCCAGGCTGGGAACCCGATGCCGAGCAGCGAGCCGACGTTGGCGTCGGCCTGCTGGGTGATGACGCCGGTGGCGTACGCCTGCCACGCCTCCAGTGCCTCGGCGAAGAGCAGTCTCTCGACGAGGTCTCGAAGCGGCGGCTGGTCGGCTGCCACCGGACACACCTCGGCGAGTCCGGGCCACAGGCCGGTACGCCGACCGGACTCGTCGTAGTCGTAGAACCCGGCCCCGGAAGCACGGCTGGCGCGACCGTGCTCGTCGATGAGGCGGTCGAAGACGTCGTGGCTGGGGTGTGACTGCCACGCCTGGCCCGCCTCGGCCGCCGCGGCCTTGGCCTCCTCACGCACGGCCCGCGGCAGGGTGAGGGTGAGCTCGTCGAGCAGTTGCAGGGCACCGGCCGGGTAGCCGGCCTGCAGAGACGCCTGCTCGATGCTGGCCGGCGCGATGCCCTCCCCGACCATGGCGACAGCCTCGTTCAGGCGGGCGATGATCACCCGGCTGGTGAAGAAGCCACGGCTGTCGTTGACCACGATCGGGGTCTTGCCGAGCTGCCGGACGAGGTCGAAGGCGCGGGCCAGTGTCCGCGGCGAGGTCTTCTCCCCCTTGATGATCTCGACGAGGTCCATCCGGTCCACGGGTGAGAAGAAGTGGACGCCGACGAAGTCCTCCGGCCGGCTCACCGCCGCCGCGAGCGACCCGATCGGAAGAGTGGACGTGTTCGATCCGAGAATGCTGTCGGATCCGACGACCTTCTCGACGCGGGCGAAGACGTCGGTCTTGAGCTCGGCGCTCTCGAAGACCGCCTCGACGACGAAGTCGACGTCGGCAAGGTCCTCGATCACGTCGCTGGGCTGGATCCGGTCCAGCAACGAGTCAGCGTCGGCCTGGGTACGGCGGCCGGCGCCGACGGCCTTGGTCTCGAGCTTCGCCGAGTACGCCTTG
Organism: Nocardioides sp. NPDC057767; assembly: GCF_042798275.1. NCBI lineage: Bacteria > Bacillati > Actinomycetota > Actinomycetes > Propionibacteriales > Nocardioidaceae > Nocardioides > Nocardioides sp. NPDC057767. Next base: position 44,929 of record NZ_JBHVKJ010000006.1, read on the forward strand.
CCCTTCTCGGCCGCCTCGCGGGTCACGTCGACGAGGACGACGTCGATGCCGGCCTTGGCCGCGGCGTAGGCGATTCCGGCACCCATCATCCCGGCGCCGACGACACCGAGCCGGGAGGAGGTGAACGGGGGCTCGCCCTCCGGCCGACTCGCCCCGGCCTTGATCGCCTGCATGTCGAAGAAGGTGAGGTTGATCCGGTTCTTGGCGATCTGTGCGGTCGCGATCTCGACGAAGTAGCGCGACTCGACCTTGGTAGCTGTCTCCAGATCGAGCCCCGACCCCTCGACCGCGGCGGCGAGGATGGCCCGCTCGGCCGGCGCCGGGGAGCCATGGGTGCGGGCGCGCAGGCCAGCCGAGAGCAACGCCAGCTGGCCGGTGAGCGGGCCACTGGAGGGCGTACCTCCCGGGACGGCGAAGCCCTTGCGGTCCCATGGCTGCGCGGCATCGGGATTCTGTGCGATCCACCGCTTCGCGGCAGGCACGAGCTCCTCTGCGGTCAGGACGACTTCGTCGACGAGGCCGAGGTCAGCCGCCTGCTCGGCGGTGTAGGCCCTGCCCGAGAGAAGGATCTTGTCCAGTGCAGTGGTGACGCCGAGGTGCCGAACGGTCCGGGTGACGCCACCGAGGGCGGGAAGCAGACCGAGGCCGACCTCGGGCAGTCCGATGCGCACGTTCCGGCCGCCCACGGTGACACGGTGGTGGGTGGCGAGGGCCAGCTCGAGGCCGCCGCCCAGGGCGGCGCCGTTGATCGCGGCGACGACCGGCCGCCCGAGTGTCTCCAATGAGCGCAGCTGGGCCTTGATCAGGTCCAGATGCGCCGTGAACCGGGTGGCGTCCTCGGGCTCGAGCCGGACGATCTCGTTGAGGTTGCCTCCTGCGAAGAATGTTCGCTTCGCCGAGGTGAGGATGACGCCGGTGATGTCGTCGCGCTCATGCTGCAGCCGCGCGACGGTGTCGACCAGGTCGGCGACGAACGCCTCGGACAGGGTGTTGGCCGAGCCGGCGGGATCGTCCATCGTGAGGGTCACGATGCCGTCCTCGTCGCGCTGCCAGCCGATGATGGTGGTCTCGTTCATTGGGGCTCCTTCAGTGCGGGCGTGGTTCGACTCGGACACGGTTCACAGGCGCTCGACGATCGTGGCGATGCCCATGCCGCCGCCGACGCACAGCGTGACGAGACCGCGCCGCAACCCGCGGCGCTCGAGCTCGTCGAGGATGGTGGAGACGAGCATCGCGCCGGTTGCCCCGAGCGGGTGGCCCATGGCGATGGCGCCGCCGTTGACGTTGACCTTCTCGTGCGGGATGTGCAGGTCACTCATCCACTTGAGCACCACCGAGGCGAAGGCCTCGTTGAGCTCGAAGAGGTCGATGTCGTCCAGGGTCAAGCCGGCCGTCGCCAGGACCTTCTCCGTCGCCGGGCGGGGGCCCGTCAGCATGATGGTCGGCTCCGAACTGGTGATCGCCGTCGCGACGATCCGGCCGCGGGGCTCCAGCCCCAAGTCCTTGCCTGCCTGCTCGTTGCCGACCAGGACCAGCGCGGCGCCGTCGACGATGCCGGAGGAGTTGCCCCCGGTGTGGACGTGGTCGATCCGCTCCACCCAGTGGTACTTCTGCAGCGCGACGGCGTCGAAGCCGAGCTTGCCGGGGCCTTCGAACGACGGCTTGAGAGTGCCAAGGCTCTCGACGGTGGAGCCGGGTCGGCGGTGCTCGTCCTGATCGAGGACGAGCACGCCGTTCTGGTCGACGACTGGGACGAGCGATCGCTTGAAGTAGCCGTTGGTCCAGGCGTTCTCGGCGCGCTGCTGGGACTCGGCGGCGTACGCATCGACGTCCTCGCGGCTGAAGCCCTCCATGGTGGCGATCAGGTCAGCGCCGATGCCCTGGGGCACGAAGTACTCGTCGTAGGTCGTGGTCGGATCATTGAACAGCGGCCCGCCGTCGGAGAGCATGGGCACGCGGGACATCGACTCGATCCCTCCGGCCAGCACGAGCCGGTCCCAGCCGGAGGCGACCTTCGCCGCGGCGAGGTTGGTCGCCTCGAGACCCGATGCGCAATAGCGGTTGACCTGAACGCCGGCGACGGTCTCGGAGAGCCCGGCCACCTGGGCGACGGCCTTGGGCAGGTCACCGCCCTGCTCACCGATCGGCGAGACGACGCCGAGGATCAGGTCGTCGATGTAGGAGGAGTCGAGACCTGGCAGTCGGTCCCGCAGCTCGTTGACGAGACCGACCCCGAGGTCGACAGGCTTGGTGGCATTGAGCGCGCCACGCTTGACCTTGCCTCGTGGTGTGCGGATGGCCTCATAGATGAAAGCAGTGCTCATTAGGGATCTCCTGAGTTGCCGGAACGGTGGCCGGCGCGAGGTTGGGCCCCGATGGGGCCGGGCGAGTCAGTTCGAGGGTGCGGAGGTCAGCACGGCCAGTGCTGATGCCCCGAGCAGAGCCCGCAGACGGGGCTCAGGCAGGCCGGCGGAGTGCTGCAGGGTCGACTGGATGGCGCCGATCGCGCAGTGCACGATCGCTCGCGCCGAGGTGTCGTCCAGGTCGGGTCGCAGCTCGAGGAGCAGGTGGACCCACTCCTCCAGGTAGAGGCGCTGCTTGCGGCGCAGGCCGCGACGGTCGTCATCGGGCAAGTTGGCGATCTCGCGGAAGTAGACCTGGGCGACCTCGCGCTGTCCGACGACGAAGTCGATCTGGCCCTCGATCAGCTGGGTGAGTGCGTGCAAGGGGTCGGCGCCGTGGTCGGCGGCCAGCTGCTGTCCCTGCGCCAGGAGACCGTCGATGACGGACTCGAACATCGCCACCAGCACGGCGTTCTTGCTGCCGTAGTGGCGGTAGATCGCCGATGCCGTGATCCCGACCGCCGACCCGATGTCCTCCATGGAGACGGCGTGGTAGCCGTTGGTCGCCATGAGGTCCGCCGCCGCGGCGAGGATGCGCTGCTTGCGGGCAGGGTCCCGGGTGCGTGGACCTCGCCGTGGTCCAGGCGCGGTCTCGGGGCTCGGCACGCCATGCAGCGTACGCCTCGGGTCGAGCGGGTCGGCGCCACGCCACTCGCTCGCTGCTACTCCGGCCATGGTGCTCCTCCTCCTGGTCGTTGTGGTTCCTCTTGCTCGGCACGGGCGGTGACGAATGCCTCGGGAATGTCGGTGAGCCTCGAGCGGACGTACTCGCCCAGACCTTTGGCCTGCGGATCTGGCCTGGTGGCGTCGGCGACCCCGTTGCCCAGCAGACCGACCACGACGAAGTTGAGCGCACGCAGGTTGGGCAGCTCGTAGCGATGCACGGGGAGGGAGTCGGCCTCGGGAAGCAGTCGACGGAACTCGTCGATGCTCAGGTGCGCCTCGAGCCAGGCGTACTCCTCGTCGGTGCGTACCCAGATGCCGACGTTGGCATTGCCGCCCTTGTCCCCCGAGCGAGCTCCGGCGACGGCGCCGAGCGGTGCTCTGACCGTCGCCGCGGCGGGACCGGTCCGCCCCGTCTGCGCGCTCGGCCCGCCCGCGGCCGAAGGCCGTGGTGAGTACGACTCCGGCGTGGACGGGGACGGCGGAGCCGCGTGCGGGATCTCGGCGACGGGACCATCGGCGAGGTGCAGGGTCTGGGTCACGGTCTCGGCCGGTAGCAGCGCGGGCCAGTAGACGCCGAACTCGGTGGCGTCGGTGGGCGGTGTCGTGGCATGGAATCCGGCATACCCGCCGAGGAAGAGCTCCATGACCGCGTTGGAGAACCTGCGTCCGACGACGTCGCGATCGTGGCTCTTGACCGTGATGCGGAGGTGTGCCTGCGCCTCCGCGTTCGTCGGTGCGTCGGGCCTGTCGGATCGGATCAGCCGCACGTCGACCTCGTCGTACTGCTCCTTGCCCCCCAGGATGTCGAAGAGCATCACCTCGGCCGCCGCTGCCTTGGCCTCGACGTCGAGCCCGGTGATGACCAAGGTCATCGAGTTGCGGTATCCGCCGACGTAGTTGAGGGCGACCTTGAGCAGTCCCGACGGGGCGGCGCCCTTCGTCCCGCTCATCAGCACTCGGTCGGGTGCTTCCTGGCTCAGACGCACGGTGTCGAAGCGAGCCACGACGTCCGGGTTGGGGTAGTCCGGGCCGGCGATCTCGTAGAGCAGCTGCGCGGTCACGGTTCCCACCGAGACCACTCCCCCGGTATCTGGGTGCTTGGTGATGACGGCAGAGCCGTCGGCGGCGACCTCGGCGATCGGGTATCCGGGGTAGCCGGGCGAGACGATCTCCTCGGGCCATGGGTAGTTGCCGCCCGTGGCCTGCGGACCGCACTCGATCACGTGCCCCGCCGCGACGGCTCCCGCGATGGCGTCGTAGTCGTCCGGGCTCCAGCCGTGCCACCAGGCCGCCGGTCCGACGACGAGCGAGGCGTCGGTGACCCGCGGGCACACCACGATGTCTGCCCCTGCGCGGAGCGCCCCGGTGATCCCCCAGCCGCCCAGGTAGGCGTTGGCGGTCGCCGGGCGGACACCGGCGTCGGCCAACGACCGTCCGGTGTCCAGATGCTTGAGGTCGTGCCCCGCGGCCAGGAGCTCCCCGACACGGGCCGAGAGGTCGTCTCCCTCGAGCCAGGCGATCCTGGGGGCCAGGCCGAGCCTCTCGGCAAGGTCACCGAGCTTCCCCGCGAGACCCGCCGGATTCAGGCCGCCGGCGTTCGTGACGATGCGTACGCCACGGTCCAACGCCCCTCCCAGGACCTCCTCCATCTGCGCCAGGAAAGTGCGGGCGTATCCGGCCGTCGGATCCTTCCTTCGTGCCTTCCACAGAATGAGCATCGTGAGCTCAGCGAGGTAGTCGCCGGTCACGACGTCGAGAGGTCCCTCGGTGACCATCTCCCGCATCGCGGCCGCACGGTCGCCATAGAAGCCGGACGCGTTCCCGATCCGCACAGGGCGCTTGGGCGCGGTCATCGTGCCACCCCCTGGGTGGCGAGGTGGCCTGCCGGTCTGGGGTCGGTGGGTCGCCCGGCGAACGCCTGGGCGACCTGCATCCATGCCTGTGCAGCGGGACCACTGACTGTGAGCCCCGTGTCGAGGACGTTGCGCCGCTGGGTGACCACGAGGCAGAAGTCGAGGGCCGAGCCGACGACGACGTCGTCCGCGCCCTCAGGACCCCAGGCCCATTCGCTCCCGTCCGGCCCCGCGAGCTCGACCCTCACCGGCGCCGTCGGAACGTCGCGGCCGTGCAGCTGGAAGCTGAAGGCGTACGTGCGTACTCCGATGTCGGCGATGTGCCGCAGCCGCGGCGTCGACACCGGCGGGATGCCGAAGCTGTCCCGCACGTCCTGGCCGTGGGCCCAGGTCTCCATCAGGCGACCGGTCGCAGACGACAGCACGCCCATGTCCGGGCCGTACCAGGGCAGTCGCATCGAAGGGTCGGCGGCGTCGTAGGCCTCGAGCAGCTCGGCCCGCGATCGCCGCAGCCAGTCCAGGCACTGATCCGGCGCCAGCGAGCCGGCCCGCTCGGCCACGACGTCCGGGAATCTCGGCCCCAGCGCGAGGAGCTCCTCGCGCTGAGCGAGGAAGCCCGCCCGGTCGCGCAGGGCGAGGACCGTGGCATCGTCGAAGAACGCCAGGTGAGTGACCTGATCGCGGACGGTCCAACCTTCCGCCGGCGTGTCCCGCCCCCAGTCCTCCTCGTCGAGACCCCGGAGCGTCTCGAGCAGAGTGTCCCCCTCGGCCTTGAGGTCGGCACAGATTCCTGCCAATGCGGCTGCCTTGTCCGACATCGTCATCGTCCCTCCCACTGTGGGGCTCGCTTTTCTCGGAACGCGCGGGGCCCTTCCTGCGCGTCGCGGCTGAGGTAGACCGGCTCCCAGATGCGCTCGGCGCGCTCGTACGCCTCCGAGAGCGGCAGCTCGGCGACCAGGCGGGCGGTCTGCTTGCCGGCCTGCACCGAGAGCGGAGCGTTCTCGGCGATCCGCCGGGCGAGCGCCTGCACGAAGTCATGCAGGTCGGCATCGGGGACCACATGGTTGACCAGACCCAGCCGCTCGGCCCTCGCCGCGTCGACGAGGTCGCCGGTCAGCAGGATCTCCATGGCAGCCCGGGGCGGGATGAGCCACGGCAGTGGCGCCGCCCACGGCGCACCGCGCCCCACCTTGACCTCGGTGATGCCGAACCTCGCCGACTCCCCCGCCACGCACAGGTCGCAGTTCTGCGCCAGCAGGAAGCCTCCGGCGAGGGCGAGACCGTTCACCGCGGCGATCGTCGGCTTCAAGACCGGTATGGTGCGGCCGAACTGCGGTACGAAGTCGACCGGCGGCACTTGGAGGGCGGTCTCGGCCATCTCCTTCAAGTCCCCGCCGGCGCAGAACGCCGATCCCTCTCCGGTCAGTACCAGGACCTTGGCCTCCTCGTCGGAGTTGAACCGCTTCACGGCGGCGTGCAGGCCGTCCCGGACCCGCTTGTTGAGCGCGTTGCGCGCCTCGGGTCGGTCCATCCGCACCCACGCGACGCCGTCTTCGAGCTCGTAGCGGACCTGTCCGTCGACCGACTCGGAGCTGATGATCTCAGTCACCCTCGGCCTCCTTCACGACCGCGAGCAGGGTGCCCTGGTCGACGGTGTCGCCCGCGGCCACCTTGACCTCGGCCACGACGCCGCCCTGCGGGGCCCGGACGGCGTGCTCCATCTTCATCGCCTCGAGGACGACGAGGACCTCGCCGGTCTCGACGGCGGCACCTGCCTCGACCTCGACCCGGACCACGGTGCCGGGCATCGGCGCCAGCAACGACCCAGCCGCTGCCTCGTCGGCGGCGTCCGGGAAGCGGGGCAGTTCGATGAAGTGGCTTGCGCCCAGGCGAGAGTCCGCGAAGCGCTCGTCACCGGCTCGCGCGACCAGCACGCGGTGGCGGGTGCCATCGACGACGAGGTCGACCTGGTCGCGGCTGCACGAGTGCAGCACCACGTTCCCCAGAGGCACGCCGGCGACGGTGACGTCGGCCGATGAGCCCGTGATCCGGTACGACACCGAGAGCTCCGCGTCCTGATCGCCGGCCGAGGCGGGCGCATAGGAGGCCCACTGCGGAGCGTTCGGTACGTTGCGCCAACCCGACGGAAGGCCGGGCAGCTCCGCCACGGCCGCGCGGCGAGCCGCCTGGTCGGCCAACGCCACCGCGGCGGCGTGGATCTGGTCGCGATGCGGGTCAGCGGCCATCAGGTCGGCCGCAGAGTGCCGCTCGAGATAGCCCGTGTCGATCTGGCCTGCGAGGAACTCCTCTTCACGCAAGACGCCGACCAGCAGGTCCCGGTTGGTCACCACACCGTGGACGCGTGCCTCCGAGAGCGCCCGCGACAGCAGGCGAGCGGCCTCGGAGCGGGTGGCTCCGTACGCGATGACCTTGGCGAGCATCGGGTCGTAGTGGACGCTCACCTGGCTTCCCGAGCGGACCCCCGAGTCGACCCGGAGCCCGGGAAGCTGCGGCACCTCGAAGAGGTGCAGGTCGCCGGTGGCGGGCAGGTAGCCGGCCGCAACGTCCTCGGCATAGAGTCGCGCCTCGATCGCATGGCCGCTGAGTCGCGCCTCGGTCACGCTGCGCGGCAACGGCTCACCCTCGGCAACGGCGATCTGCAGCTTGACCAGGTCGAGCCCGGTGACGAGCTCGGTGACCGGGTGCTCCACCTGGAGTCGGGTGTTGACCTCCAGGAAGTAGAACTCACCGCTGGGGTCCATCACGAACTCGACGGTGCCTGCCCCGACATACCCGATCGCCTTCGCCGCGGCCACCGCGGCCGCACCGAGCTCCGAACGGAGCTCCTCGTCGACGACGGGAGACGGTGCCTCCTCGATGATCTTCTGGTAGCGCCGCTGGATCGAGCACTCGCGCTCGAAGAGGTGCACGACCTGCCCCTGGGAGTCGGCGAAGACCTGCACCTCGATGTGCCGCGGCCGAATGACGAGGCGTTCGAGGAAGACCGCGCCGTTTCCGAAGGCGCTGACGGCCTCTCGTCTCGCCGCGGCCACGGTCGATTCGAGCTCGTCGGCCGACTCGACGATCCGCATGCCACGGCCGCCACCGCCGTACGCCGCCTTCACCAGCAGCGGGAAGCCGATATCGCCGGCGGCCCGCTCGGCGAGATCCGCGCCGAACTCCTGGTTCTCGTCGATCACGATCCCGGGGAGCACCGGGACACCGGCCTCCGCCATCAGCTGCTTGGCAGCGGTCTTCGAGCCCATCGCCCGAATCGCGGCCGGAGGTGGTCCGATGAAGGTGATGCCGGCCTCGGCACACGCCTCGGCGAAGTCGGCGTTCTCGGAGAGGAAGCCGTAGCCCGGGTGGACCGCGTCCGCGCCGACATGCCTCGCCGCCGCGATCACCAGGTCGGCCCGCAGGTACGTCTCCGCGGGTGAGGCGCCGAGAAGGGGAACCGCCTGGTCGGCGGCATGGACGAACGTGGCGTCGGCATCGGGCTCGGAGTAGACGGCGACCGTATCGACGTCACGCTCGCGCGCGGACCTGATCACCCGGGTGGCGATCTCGCCGCGGTTCGCGACGAGCAGTTTCTTGATCCTTGGCATCGGCCTGCTCCTACATCCGGAAGACGCCGAAGCCACGACGGCCCTCGACGCGCTGTGAATGGATCGCGGACAGCGCCACACCGAGGACGCTGCGGGTGTCGCGGGGGTCGATGACCCCGTCGTCGTAGATCCGTGCGCTGGTGAAGAACGAGTGCGACTCGTTCTCGATCTGCTCCTCGATCTCGTGGCGACGCTGCTCGTCGGCGGCCTCGTCGAAGGGACGGCCACTGGACTCGGCCGCCTGCCGACCGACGATGGAGAGCACTCCGGCAAGCTGCGCCGCGCCCATCACCGCGAGCCGTGCGCCCACCCAGGCGAACATCAGGCGCGGGTCGTAGGCACGACCCGACATCCCGTAGTTCCCCGCGCCGAACGATGCTCCGATGTTGATCGTGATGTGCGGGACGGTGGAGTTGGCGACTGCGTTGATCATCTTCGCGCCGTCCTTGATGATCCCGCCCTGCTCGTACGCCGTGCCCACCATGTAGCCGGTGGTGTTCTGCAGGAACAGCAGCGGCGTGTCGCTCTGGTTGGCGAGCAGGATGAACTCGGTCGCCTTCTTGGCCTCGTCGCTGAACAGGACGCCACGGTGGTTGGCCAGCACGCCGATCGGGAACCCGTGCACCGAGGCCCAGCCAGTCACCAGACTGGTCCCGTAGCGAGGTTTGTACTCGCTGAAGCGCGAGCCGTCCACGATCCGGGCGAGGATGTCGCGCGGGTCGACGGGGACCCGGAAGTCGGCCGGCATGATGCCGAGCAGCTCCTCGGCATCGTACTTCGGTGGGTCGGCCGGGAGGCTCGGACCTGGCCCGAGCTTGCGCCAGCCGAGGTCAGCCACGATCTGTCGGCCGATGCGGATCGCGTCGGGCTCGTCGACGGCGAACTGGTCGGAGACACCCGAGACCTCGGAGTGCATCCGGGCGCCGCCGAGGGACTCGTCGTCAGCGTCCTCGCCGGTCGCCATCTTGACCAGCGGCGGCCCGCCGAGGAAGACCTTGGCCTGGCCGTCGACGAAGACCGCGTAGTCGCACATCCCCGGCACGTAGGCGCCGCCTGCGGTCGAGTTGCCGAAGACCAGCGCGATGGTGGCGATGCCCTCGGCAGAGAGTTGGGTGAGCTTCTGGAAGATCTTGCCTGCGTCGACGAAGAGGTCGGACTGGGTGGGCAGGTCCGCACCGCCCGACTCGACGAGATAGACCACGGGAAGTCGGTTGATCCTGGCGATGTCGAGCGCACGCAGGTTCTTCTTGAGCGTGAACGGATTCATCGCGCCACCGCGGACCGTCGGGTCGTGGGCGATGATCACGCACTCGACGCCGGACACGACACCGATGCCGGTCAGGATGCTGGCCCCGACGGTGAACGCACTGCCCCATGCCGCCAGCGACGACAGCTCGAGGAAATGGGTGTCACGGTCCAGGAGCAGCTCGAGACGTTCGCGGACCAGCAGACGTCCACGCTTGTGGTGTCGCTCGGCATAGCGCTCTCCCCCGCCTTGTCGGACGAGGTCGAGCTGCTCGTCCAGCTCCGCGATGGCTGCCAGATGTGCGCGCCGGTTCTCGTCGAACGTGGGGTCGCCGGTGGTTGCTGTGGACGTCATCATCCGACCTGCCTGTCGCGTCCCGACCAGAAGGGCGCTCGGAGGGTCTTCTTGTCCAGCTTTCCGGCCGGGTTGACAGGAAGGCTGTCGAGGAAGTCGATGGTCTTCGGCGCGGACACGCTGCCGAGCTCCTTCTTGACGACTGACATCAGCTCCTCGGGGGCAGCCTCGGCTCCCTGCCTGAGCACGACGAAGGCGTGGACCGCCTCACCCCACTTCGGGTGCGGTACGCCGATCACGGCCGTCTGCGCGACCGCGGGGTGGGTGAGCAACGCGTCCTCGACCTGCCGCGGGAACACGTTGAACCCGCCGCTGATGACCATGTCCTTCTTACGGTCGACGATGTAGAGGTAGCCGTCGTCGTCGAGGTAGCCGAGGTCGCCGGTGTGAACCCACCCGTCCCGTAGGGCCTCGGCGTTGCGGGACGCGTCGACGTACCCGAGCATCTGGCCGAGCTGCTTGGAGCAGATCTCGCCGACCTCGCCGGCCGGAAGCGGAGTGTCGTTCACGTCCTGGATGCTGACCCCGACGTACGGGATCGGCCGGCCGGCCGACGCCAGCCTCCGGACCGCCTCGTCGCTGTCGACGCGATGGTCCTCCTTGCGCAGCACCGAGATGTAGCCCGGCTCGGTGCCGGCATAGGTCTGGACGAAGATCGGGCCGAAGGCGTCAAGTGCCTCCTTGAGCCGGTCGGGAGCGATCGGGGCGCCGGCGTACACCGCGGTGCGCAGGCTCGACAGATCGGCCTCGGCCCGGCGCGGGTGGTCGAGCAACAGGTAGACGATCGTCGGAACCAGGGCCGTCGCGGTCACCTGATACTTCTCGATCGAGCTGAGCAGCACATCGACGTCGAGACCGGGGAGCATCACGTTGGTGCCCCCACGGATGAACGTCGGCATCACGAAGACCTGGGTGAAGTGCGTCAGCGGGGCGCCGTGCGCGAAGATCTCACCCGGCCGGGTGTCTCCGATCTCCAGGCCGGCGGTGATGCTGTAGTGCGCCCAGGTGAAGTGCGAGTTCACGACGCCCTTCGGGTCGCCCGTGCTGCCCGAGGTGAACAGGACGTACGCCTCGTCGTGCTCCTGCACGACGACGTCCGGAGGTGTCGCCGGCTGCGCCGCGGTCATCTCGCCGAGATCGACCGACCCCGCGGGCCCGCCCTCTGCTGCGCTGGGAGCCACCCTGATCAGCTTCTTGAGCCCCGGCAGGCTGCCGGCGAGCTCTTCGGCGACCGAGTCGAAGTCGGAGTGATAGATCAGCGTCGTAGCGTTGGTCTGCTCGAGGTTCGTTCGGTGCACGCTCGCCGCGGCACGCGTCGGCATCTGCACCAGCACCGCGCCGGCTTTCCAGACGCCGTGCTGCACCGGAATGAACTCCAGCGTGTTGGGCAGGAGCAGCCCGACCCGCTCGCCGCTCGCCACGCCCATCGAGCCGAGCCCGTTGGCGATGCGGTTCGCGAGCTCGTGCATCTCACGGTAGGTGAGTGACCGGTCGCCGTCCAGGATCGCGGTGCGCTCCGGGTAGCTCGCGCACACCCGGTCGAAGACTTCGGGAAGTGTTCCCCACATGATGTTTGACCTCCAGTTTCCGGTTCTGACTCAGTCGTTCTCGACTTGGGTGAATGCCGCCGCGAGCAGGCGCGACCGCGCCTCGCGCAGTTCGCGGTCAAGCAGCGCAACCAGCTCGGCCACGGGCAGCACACGATCGGTCCCCGAGACGGAGTGGCCCGCCGCCCACACCCCGCGTTGGGACAGGAGCCGGTCCACCGAGAAGCCCGCCTCGCTCTCGTGCCCGCCGCCCATGGCCGGATCCACACCTCGTAGCCACTCCGAGAGCACGTTGGCGGCGAGCCCGGTGACCTGCGTGGTCGTGGCGACGTCGTCCAGCGACGCTGCGACGACTCCGGCCCTGTACGCCGCGGGCGCGAGGCTCTCCGTGGTCGCGATGAAGCGAGTCCCGAGATAGGCCAGGTCGGCGCCGAGCACGCGCGCAGCCAGAATCCCGGCTCCGTCGCTCACCCCACCGGCGAGCACCACCATCCCGTTGAACTCGTCCCGTACAGCCCGGGTGAACGCGAACGCGTTGGCCCATCCCGTCTGCCCTCCGGCACCGGCGGTGAGCAGGACGACGCCGTCCACACCGGCATCGATCGCACGGCGCGCGTGGTGGATGCTCGCGACGTCAGCGAGAACCGTCACCCCGGCGTCATGGAGCGGGCCGACGATCGATCTGGGGGATCCGACGCTGGTGATCACGACCTCGACGCCGCCGCTCAGCACCGCACGCAGGTCGGAGTCGAGCCGGCTGTTCGTCGGGTGCACGACCAGGTTGACGGCGACCGGCGCGGCCTGGGTGCCAGTGCCCACGTGTGCGCGTCGCTCGTTGATCTCCGCGAGCCACCGCTCCAGCTCCGACGAGCTCGCCGCGTTGTGGCTCGGAAACGCGCCCACGACTCCGGCGCAGCACGCCTCGGCCACCAAGTCGGGCCCGGACACGTCGGTCATCGGGGCGGCGATGGCTGGGATGCGTAGGCGGTCGGTCCACTCGGTCAACGCCACTGTCGTTTCCTCTCAGCCTGTTGGCCACACTCTCCGAGGCCGCACCTGCGGCCCGTCATCGAACCTAGTGAGCGCTGTCACTACAAACGTCAGCCTGCGGGAGGAAACCACCGCCCGATGGGGTGAGCCTGCGACCGTCAGTCGGGCGAACCGAGGTATCGCGCGATCGCCTGAGCGCGGTTCACGGCTCCGAGCTTGCGCAGGATGTGGCGGACATGAGACTTCACCGTGCTCGCCGAGACGACCAGCTCGCTCGCGATCATGGGGTTGGTCGCCCCCACGGCCATCAGCTCGAGCACCTCACGCTCCCGGCTGGTGAGGGGCTCCTCGGTGGCGTCCGCCAAGGTGCCGGCACCGCCCTCGTCCAGAACACCACCCAGGAGGGGCCCGCACAGCGGGCCTCCTTCGTCGATCCCGTCTGGGACCAGGTCCCCGCTCGGGGAGCTCAGCATCCGCTGTGTCGACGCCAGGGCGTCGTGCAGACGCGTCCGCTGCGCGCGATACTCCTCGGCGAGAACGAGCCGCTCGTAGACGAGACCGAACCCCTGAGCAAAGGTCCAGAGCACGTCTCGGTCGACGCCGTCGCAGCGTCTCGAGACGGGCCCATGGTCCGCATGGAAGAGCCCCACGACCTCCCCGCGCACCACGACAGGCGCGACGACGTACGAGCCGGAACGGCCAGCGTCGATGATCATGGGCCGATACACAGGGGATCTGGCCGTGTCCTCGACGAGTACGGGCCGGTGGCCGCGCACCACGCGGGTCTCGACCAGCATCTCGTTGAGCTCGATCGGCCTGTCGATCCATGCCCCCAGCCACTCCGGCTCGGAGCGTCCCGTGACGAAGTGACCGGTCAGAGGTCGCCAGGTCGCGTGCTCGACACGTGAGAGGACCGCGCGCCCGAAGGCGCAGCACTCGACGAGCTCGGCGCATGCGTCGTCGACCAGCTGGCGAGACGTCGGCATCGCGCTCAGTCGCCTCGCGGCGCTGCAGGCGTCCATGAGCCGCTGGGCGTGGACCGCGGCATCGTGCTTGTCGACGGCGCCCACGAACGCGTCGATCTCGCAGCCGAGGTCCCACTCGGTGGCATCGACAGCGCCTACCTCCTGATGGCCCGGCAGGTCCAAGATCCTGGCTCCCAGCGCATCCTCGCTGGAGCACCCTGAAGGTCGTGGCTCGGAGCGAGCCCGCTCGCCCAGTCTCATGAGGCGAGTCCCTGCTGCTCCAGCTGCTTGAACCTGAACACGGCCTCGGCGCGGTTCGCCGCCGGGAGCTTGTGCAGGATGTGCTTGACGTGCGACTTCACGGTGCTCTCCGAGAGCACCAGAGCCGAGGCGATCTGAGTGTTCGTGGCGCCGGTCGCGATCAACCGCAGGATGCCCCACTCGCGCGACGTCAGTCCGGAGGTGGTCGGCCCCACCGACTCCGTGGTGGCCCGCCGGCGGACCGGTGCCTTCGGCTCCGCCCGACGCAATGTCGGGCCGACTGTCGAGACCAGCTGCGAGGTGGCCGCGCTCAGGGCGGCCGCGGCCGCCTCGCTCTGCGCTCGGAGACGGTCTGCCGCGACGCAGCGCTCGTACTGCAGCCCGAAGATCCCGGCGAAGGTCGCGAGCAGGACACGGTCGATCTCCCCGAGGGGACGGCCGGTCGTGAAGCTGTCGGCGTGGAGGAATCCGGACACCCGATCCGAGATGATGATCGGGGCGACCACGTACGACCGCGAGCGGGAGAGCTCACCCATGACGCTCGAGGAGTGGGATCTCGGCCTGGGACGGTCGACGAGCAGCGTCTGCCGCCGCCTCAGCACCTCGGTCTCCACCAGCGACCCACTGAGCGGGATCGACAGCCCCACGAGGCTCTCGGCAAGCAAGGTGTTGACGGGATCGTCTTCGCCCTTCGTGATCGCCAGGGCATGGGGTGTCCAGACAGATCCGGTGACCCGGGAGAGCATCGCGCGGTCCAACCCGCCCGCCTCGCAGATCAGCCAGGGCGCCAGCTCGACAAGGCTCCCCAGCGACGCGACGGTCGCCATCGATGCGGCCTTCTCCACCACCGCGGACAACCGCGCCGAAGAACCAGCCGGATCCTCGAGCTCGGGCCACGTGACGCTGCCGCCGACAACCGTTTGTGTGGTCACTGCCAACCCACCCTTTTGTGTATCACGATTCACTATCTCAGCAATTGTTGCGACATCAGTCACATTCGTCAAGGTTAGTCGCACTCTCACGTAGGCGGGCAGAGCCTCGGCCATCTCATGTGGAGATGTGAACCCAGGATCACATCAAGCATCGACAACCGACCGGACCGCACTGGAGTTGTCGACGATTCCGTTGCCACCGGACCGAGGCGACTCCATCTCGGGTGGCTCGGTTTCGAACGTCAGCCCCTGGGAGGAAATAGGTGTCTGATGGGGTGAACCGGTCATCGCCACCCTCGCAACAGCGCTGAACCGCAGCTACGTTGTGGCCCAGATCACCTCTCATGATCGAAGGTTCCCGGAAGCAGAGGGCTGCGATGACACAGGACGAAACGACCTACGATGGGCCACGAACCAGCCGGCGTACGCTGCTCGGATATCTGGTGGCGGCTCCGACCCTGTCGGTGGCCGTGTCGCTCGGCCTGGAGCAGCGGGCGGCGGCCAAGGTGATCACCCCGCCGGGGGTCGCGGACATCATGGACCTCAGCGACGCCCAGCTCCTGGCGGTCGCGCCGACGGCCAACCTGATCTCACTCGACCTGCGCGAGGACGGCACGGTGCACTTCGCTCTGCCCAGGATGGAGGTCGGTCAGGGGATCACGACCTCGACGGCCATGATCATCGCCGACGAGCTCGACATCGGCCTGGACAAGATCGAGATCACCCTCGCCGATGCGCGCCCCGAGCTGCTGATGAACCAGCTGACCGGCGGCAGCAACACCACGATGACGACGTACCTCCCGATCCGCACAGCGGCCGCGATCGCCCGCAGGCGGCTGCTGGACGCGGCCTCGACCATGCTCGGCGGCGACGTGCCCCTCGCTGCGCTGAAGACCGTCGACGGGAAGGTGCTCGCGCCGAACGGGGTGGAGATCTCCTACGGCGAGCTGGCGGCCTCGGCCTCGGTGGACGAGACCGTCGAGGTCGAGGCACAACTCAAGGAGCCCGCCGAGTTCACCGTCATCGGCACACCGCGCAACCGGATCGACGCGCGCGCCGCAGTGACCGGACGCAAGCAGTTCACGATGGACATGGACGTGCCCGGGGCCCTGCCGACGATGCTGTGCCGGCCACCCACGCTCAACGGCAAAGTGGACTCGGTGCGCAACCGAGCGGCCGTGCTGGACATGCCGGGGGTCACCCACGTCGCGGAGATCCCTACCGGGGTGGCGGTGCGAGCCGAGACCTTCGGCCAGTGCATCGACGCCATCCGCGCCCTCGACGTCACCTGGGGTCCGGGCCCGGTCGACGGGCTCAGCGACGCCGACATCCTGGAACGGGTACGTCGCGCGGAGATCCCCCTGGCCGTCCCGAAGGTGCCGCTGCTGGCCAAGACCGTGGAGACGAACTCGACCTTCTGGTTCCGCTCGAACTCCGCGCTGGAGACCAACTGCGCGATCGCCGACGTACGCCCCGGTCGCGCCACGGTGTGGGGCGGCTTCAAGGCGCCGATCGTCGCGCAGGAGCGGATCGCCGAGATCCTCGGGCTGCCACCGACATCGGTGACGATCCATGTCGTGACCGGTGGCGGCTCGTTCGGGCGCAAGGTCTTCCCAGACGCTGCCGTGGAGGCCGCGCAGGCGAGCAAAGCGATGGGGGTGCCGGTGAAGCTGATGTGGCACCGCGCCGACGACTCGCGTCAGGGCCGGGTGCACCCCATGGCCACCACGCGGATCCGGGCGACCGTGCTGGCGGGGGAGGTGCTGACCTGGGAGCTTCGACACACTGGCGTCAAGAACGACTTCACCCACGGGTTCGGCGACGTCCTCACGGCGACCGCCCCGCGGCTGCCGGTCGCCGACCTCGGCTTCTCCGAGACCGTTTTCGCACTGACCCAGGCCTACCACTACGACTTCGGCGTCAGCACACAGCTGCTCAACGAGATCGATCTCGGCTTCACCACCGGCGCCATGCGCAACATCTACTCCCCCGACGTCGCCACGGCTCGTGAGCTCACCGTTGACAAGA
Organism: Nocardioides sp. NPDC057767; assembly: GCF_042798275.1. Lineage (NCBI taxonomy): Bacteria > Bacillati > Actinomycetota > Actinomycetes > Propionibacteriales > Nocardioidaceae > Nocardioides > Nocardioides sp. NPDC057767. The sequence continues at coordinate 61,781 of NZ_JBHVKJ010000006.1, forward strand.
TCGCCGCGGCCGTCGGGAAGGATCCCTACCGATTCCGACAGGCCTTCGTCCGCGAGCAGCGTGCGAAGACGGTGCTCGACGCGGTCGCACAGCAGGGACACTGGGGCCGGGCGATGCCGGCGGGCACGGCCCAGGGCATCGCGATCAACAACGAGTACCACAGCTTCTCCGCCTGCCTCGTCGAGATCGACTGCCGTCCTGAGACAGTCAACCGAAAGGTACGTGAGGGGGTGACCGGCCCGCGCGTCACGAAGGTCGTGATTGGCGTGGATGCCGGTCTCGTGGTCAACCCCCGCGGTCTGGACGCCCAGATGATGAGCGGCGCCATGGACGGCATCGCCCAGACGCTCACGTCCAGCCTGCACCTGCGTGACGGCTACTTCCTCGAGGCCAGCTGGGACAACTACGCCTACACCCGCGAGTGGAACACGCCACCGACCGTCGAGGTCATCATCGTCCCGAACGACTCCGAGGACCCAGGCGGCGCCGGCGAGCTCGCCGTGGCCGCATCGATGGCGGCCACCGCGAACGCCTACGCGCGGGCGACCGGCAAGACGCCGACGGAGTTCCCTATCAACCACCACGACCCGTCGCACTTCGAGGTCAAGCCGACCATCCCGCCCGTGCCGCAGTCTCCGACTGACGGTCTGACCTACCTCCAGGAGTGAGCAGATGCCCACCCACACCTTCATCGTCAACGGCAAGCGAGTCAGTGTCGATGTCGCCGACAACGTACGCCTGCTCTGGGTGCTCCGTGACCTGCTGGGGGTCACCGGCCCGAAGTACGGCTGCGGCATCAACGTCTGCAAGGCCTGTACCTCCCACATCAACGGCAAGGCCTTCAACCCCTGCTCGGTGCAGGTCAAGGACATCGGCTCCGACGACGAGATCACGACCATCGAGGGCCTGCCCGAGACCGTCGGCGCCGACCTGCACCCCATGCAGGAGGCCTGGCTCGACGAGGACGTCGCCCAGTGCGGCTACTGCCAGCCGGGCCAGATCATGGCCGCCGTCGACCTGGTCCGTCGGGTCAAGGCCGAGGGCCGCGATATCACCGACGACGACCTCGACGGTCTGCGCAACATCTGCCGCTGCGGCACCTACCCTCGCTTGCGTGAGGCGATCAAGACGGGCGCCGCCAGGATGTGACCCGCGCGGCGACACGTCGGCATCAACCTCGCGCGAAGGACCTGCGCCGGTGTAGGAAGCGCCACCTTGTTCGGGCCGAGCCGCTCACAGCGGCACCCGCGCCGGCCCTTCCACACCGCTCATGCGGCCGGAAGCGATGGATCCGAGACGGGCTCGCTGGCAGCATCCTCTTGATCCAGACAACCTGGGTATGAGCGGGGTCGGCGTACGTCGTCTCGTCGGCGATAGCGAAAACGGCAGTGCACGCGATGACGATGTCGCCGGCTGTCGAGTGGGGGACGTACGGAATTCGGGTGAACGCGCTCGCACCGGGACCATCCCCACCAAACTACGCCTGGGAGATGGGGAGGACCAGCGACGCCGAGCGCGCCGCCATCGCGCTCGACGAGCTGAGGAGGATGCAGCTCGCGACCCGCTACCTCGACCTGAGACTTCGAACCGAGTCGGTGCACGCCCTGCACAAATCACTACGCCGGCTGCGCACGGCCAACACCGTTTACGAGCTCGTGGCCGACGTTCCGCACGAGGCCGCCAAGATGGACTTCGACCGCACGCTGTTCTCCTGGCTCGACAACCGGCGCTGGGTTCCGGCAGCCTTCCACATCAACAGCGGCCCGGAGGAGGCTCGCGCCGTCGGAGGCGGGCAGTCCCTACCACCCGATCGGAGACCTGCTCAAGGGCGAGACGGTGCGCAACGACGTCCGACGATCGTGCGCAACGCACTCGACCATCCGCGGGTCCATTCACGCATCCAGTCCGTCATGCACTCCCACGCCTATGTCGCCGCCCCGGTCCTGGCACCCACCGGCGTTGTCGCCTTCGTCAGCGCTGACCAGAGCACCGAGACCGACACCGTCGACGACTTCGGCCGGGACCTGGTGGCCGTGTTCAGCGCAGGCGTCGGCCTCGTTCTCGAACGAGTGATGATCGGTGAACCGGACCAGGGCTGGAACCATCTGATGCGCGGCCTGGGGGTCGAGCGCCTCATCATCGCGGTGTTCAGTATTGGAAACGGCCGACGAGCACTCCTCTACGACGTCGCCCAGGCTGTCGACGACGGTCACGAGGAAAGCCTCGCGAAGGAGTCGTCGATGGCCAAGATGCGGGCTACCGAGGACGCAAAGCGGGCCGCGCTCGAAGGCATGCAGCTCATGGGTGGCGCCGGCTACGCGCGCGAGTTCGGAATGGAGTACCAGGTCCGTCGTGCCCTGGCCCCGCCGATCTTCGGCGGCACGAACGAGATCCAGCGGGAGATCATCGCCAAGAGCCTGTTCTGATGAGATCGTCGACAGAATCGGCGGTTCCTGTGGGCATTCTGCTCGGGGTGCTGGAAGCCCTGCCTGCTGCACCGCTGCTCTCGAGGATCTGTCGGATCTGGTCGAGCCAGTCCCCAGTCCCCGAGAGCAGCGGTGTTCGGCAGCATGCTGGGCAAGTCGTTCAGTCGTCGAATGAGTACTCGGCCGCAGCGTCCGAGGTGTAGTCCTGTGCCTTGGGCGTGATGCCCATCGGAGACCCGTCGATGTCGACGGCGTAGATCGTGCTGGTACGCGGCGGCTCGCGTTCCTCCGGCGCGCCCCACCCGTAGTCACCGAACATGCCGTCGGCGGTGATCGTATCCAGGCTGTTCATCGCCTCGATGAGCCCATCACGGGAGAGGTCGCCACGTTCGACGGCTGCCTCGAGCACTTGGTGCGTCGCGCGGGCTTGGGTCCAGCCGACGGTGAGGTACCAGTCAGCCGGAGTGTCGGGGGAATACTTCTCCAGGGCCGCGATCATGTCGCCCATCCCCTTCGACGCCGGCTCGTCCCAAGAGCCGCCCTCGGCGAGGATCACGAGGTTCTTCTCCGCGTAGTCCTTCAGGTCGCCCTCGAAGAGTGGCTTCAGCCAGGTCGGGGACTGTCCCAGCCACTGCGGCTCGAAGCCCACCTGGGCCGCCTTGCCCAGCGCTCCTGCCGTGTCTGCAGGCGTCGCGGTGAGCAGAACGGCGTCGCAGCCGGCGCCCTTGAGCTGGTTGATGTGGGTCGTGTAGTCCGTCGTCCCGAGGGTGAACTGCACCTGCTTGCCGAGTGTGATCCCGTGCTGCTCGGCGACGAACGCCAAGCCGTCGCGGCCCGTGGCACCGTACGCGTCGTCCTGGGTCAGCGAACAGATCGTCGCGCCCTCTCCGCCGCCCTCGGTGAGGTACCAGTCCACGCCGTTCACGACCTGGATCTGGTACGGCCCTCCCCAGGGCAGCAGGTTCTGCTCCCGGACCCAGAAGGAGTCGAGGGACGCAGGCGAGGCAACGATGCCGTCCTGCGCAAGGTCCGGGAGGAGCGAGCTCACCACCTGCGTGCCCAGGAGCTGCACATACATGGACACCTTGTCCTTGGTTGCCTGGTACTCCTGGGCCGCGGTCGTCGACTCGTACTTGCTGTCGCGCACCAGCACCTCGACCGGGTACTTGCCGGCGATACCGCCCGTCTCGTTGATCATGTCGAAGTAGATCTGGTTGCCGACAGTGACCGGGTTGCCGATCACGGCGACGCGGCCACTGGTCGGGGTGAGTGCCCCGACCGTGATGGTGGTGCCGTCGAAGCCGGGCGCCTCTGCCGGTGCTCCCGCTGAGCCCTGGCCCCCTGAGCTTCCGCTCCCGGAGTCGGCCCGGCCACAGGCCGCGAGGGCCACCAGGCAGAGGGCAGTGATGGTGATCCCTGCCGTGTTACGGCGACGTGGATGTTGCATGGTGACGCTCCTCATGGGTTGTGTTGTGTCGGGACAGCGCTTGCGATGGGAAGTCAGTAGGAGAACGGCCAGCCCTGGAACCAGGTCCGGACCCTCGCCCACAACGCGGCGAGCCCCCGTGGCTCGAGCAGCAGGAAGACGATGATGAGGCCTCCGAAGAGGACCCCGTTGAGCTCGCCGGTGCTCATCCAGCCGCGCTCGACCGGAATGCCTAGGATCGGCATCGCGGCGCCCTCATTGGCGATGAGGCGCTGCCCGTAGACCACGAGCAGGGCCCCCAGGATCGACCCGTGGACGGTGCCGAGGCCGCCCAGGATGATGATCGCGACGAACGTGATCGACATGAACAATCCGTGGATCCCGGAGAGCTCCTGGTAGTCGATGGCGCCCAGCCCCAGCGCGTAGATGACACCTGCTGCAGCCGCCATGGCGCTGGCCACGGCGAAGGCGCCGATCTTGGTGCGGCCCGGCTCCACGCCGATGACCTCGGCCGCCAGATCACGATCTCGAACTGCCTGCATCGCGCGGCCGACCCGGCTGCGGGTCAAGTTGTGCGCCACCACCGCCGCCAGCGCCACGAGTGCCCACGTGAGCCAGAACATCGACTGCTCACGGGTGTACAGGGCGCTACCCAGGTCGAGACCGGCTCCGAAGTCGAGCGGGCCGATCGCCACCGCGGCGTCGCGGGTGGGCGCGGTTCCACGGACGGGCCGGGTCAGGCTCTCCCAGTTGCGCAGGACATGCTCCGACACGAAGACGAGGCCGATGGTCACTATCACGAGGTAGTTTCCGCGCAGTCGCAGCGCGAATGGCCCGATCACCGCGCCGGCGACGAGTCCGAGGACGATCGCCGTGGCGAAGTAGGCCAGGAACGGCCAGCCGCGTCCATCACCGAGGTACGAGGTGCAGTAGGCGCCAATGGCGACGAAGGCGGCGTGGCCCAGGCTCACCTGGCCGGTCAGTCCAATCAACAGATTGAGGCCGATGGCGCCGATCGCGAAGGCCCCACAAAGGATCAGGGTGCCCAGTGTCGCGTCGGAGATCAGGACCGGCAGAGCAAAGAACACGGCAACGAGTACGACCGAGAAGGCGATGCGCCAGGGGCCGCGAATCGTCCTCAGGTCCGCCGCATGACTGAGTGTCATGTTCCGGTACGGACGTCCCCGGCGCTTGGACGCGTGGGACAAGGTCATTGTCGACATCAGATTCGCCTCACTTCGGGCTCACCGAACAGCCCATACGGCCGCACGAGCAGGATGATGACCATCACGGCGAACGGCGCCACACGGTCGAAGCCGGACCCCAGCCAGGCGGCGTACTCCGGCTGGAGAAGTGCTGTCAGCTGCTGGATGAGTCCGATGAGCAGGCCGCCGACAACGGCGCCGACGGGTGATTCGAGCCCACCGACGATCATGGCGGGGAAGGCGACGAAGGCGACGGCACCGAGTGATGGGCCGACCGAGCCCGCACCCGATGAGAGCATGGCGCCCGCCAGGGTGCCCAGAGCGCCCGCGGTGGCCCAGGCAGCCAGATGGACCCGGCGTGCGTCGATGCCGGTGGCCAGGGCGGCCTCCTGGTCGTCGGCCGTGGCCCGCATTCCGAGGCCGAGGCTGGAGTATCGGAAGAACAGGAAGAAGGCACCGACTGCAGCGGACGTCACGCCGATGGTCCACAGGTCCGCGACGGCGAGATTGACCGATCCGAGGTCGACCGTCTTGGAGCCCCACGGATCCGGCAGGTCCCGGTCCTCTGGCCCCCAGATCGCGGAGGTGACGTTGTCGAAGACGTACAGCACCCCGATCGTCATCATGATGATCGAGAACGGCCTCTCCCCCAAGAGGCGTTGCAGCAGGGCGGTTTGGAGTGCCGTGCCGATGAGTGCGCCGGCCACCATCGCGAGCGGAAGTGCCAGGTAGAAGTTAACGCCCCACTCAGCGGCGAGCTGCCAGGTGATGAACCCGCCGAGAAGGACGAAGCTCGCGTGGGCGAAGTTCAGGACGCGCGTCGCCTTGAAGACGATGACGAATCCGAGCGCTACAAGTGCGTACTTTGCGCCGACGGCGATCCCCGAGAACAGTGTCTCGATGAGGGCCTCGGTGCCCACGCCCGTCGTACTCATGTGTAGAGCTCCTCGATCAGGGAGGCGTAAGTCGCCTCGATGGACCGCCGCTTGACCTTCTGTGTCGCGGTCACCTCGCCCTCCTCGGTGTCCAGCTCCCTGGGGAGCATGGCGAAGCGCTTGACCGTCTCGACCTGCGCGAACGACTGGTTGACCTCCTCGACCCAATGGCCGACGAGCTCCACGACCGCAGGGTTGGCCGAGAGATCCGTGTAGGTGGTGAACGGGATACCTCGCGACTGCGCCCACGCGCCGACGGTGTCCAGCTCGATGCCGATCAGTGCGGTGAGGTACTTGCGACGGTCGCCGATGACGATCGCCTCCCGCACGTGGGGCGAGACCTTGAGCTTGTTCTCGATCTCGGACGGGCTGATGTTCTTCCCGCCGGCGGTGATGATGATGTCTTTCATCCGGTCGACGATCCGGATCATCCCGTCGTCATCGACCACACCGACGTCGCCGGTGTGCAGCCATCCGTCAGCGTCGATCGCAGCCGAGGTGGCCTCCTGATCCTTGAAGTAGCCGAGGAACGTCGCGGGCCCGCGCGTGAGGATCTCGCCGGTGCCGGGGTCCAGCCGCAGCTCGGTCTCGGGAACGGCACGACCGACAGTGCCGAGCCGCACGTTGTCGACGGCGACGATCGAGCCTTGGGCGGTGTTCTCGGTCTGGCCGTAGCCCTCGACGACCGGGATGCCGATCGACCAGAAGTATTCGAGGACCTCGGGGGCGATCGGGGCCGCACCCGACACCGCGCTGCGACAACGGCTGAGGCCGAGCTTCTCCCGCAGTGGCCGATAGAGCATCAGCCAGCCGAATCCGTACAGCATGCGGTCCACAGGACCGAGCCGGCCGCGCGCCCACCGCCGCCGCGCTATGCCGCGACCGATGCTGAGCCACAAGCGGTAGTTGCTTCGCTTCAGCAAGCCGGCGTCGCCGATCTTGATCGTCGCGGAGGCCATCATCTTCTCCCAGACGCGCGGCACACCCAAGAAGAAGGTCGGCTGGACCTCACGCAGGTCCTGGTTGAAGGTGTCGGAGTCCTCGCCGAAGTTCACGACGTAATCGGAGGCCAGCGCGCACACGACCGAGACCAGCCGTTCGGCGACGTGACACAGGGGCAGGTAGGAGAGGACCTCGTCCCCCGGCGCCACGCCGAAGGACGACTCCCCGTTGCGGGAAGCGGCGACGAGGTTGGCGTGGCTGAGCATGGCGCCCTTCGGCGGGCCGGTCGTCCCCGACGTGTAGACGATGGTCGCCGGCAGCGCCGGGTCGAGTTCTGCCACCGCTGCCGCCAGGTCCGTCAGCAGGTCGTCGGATGACCTCCGACCCTCGGCCTCGAGGTCGTCGAACGACATCAGCATCGAGTCGGCGAGATCCACTCCCCGCGGATCGATGATGACGATGTTGCGCAGGCTCACCAGCCCGGAACGTACGGCGGCGGTCTTGTCGTACTGCTCCTCGTCCTCGGCGATCAGGACGACCGACTCGGAGTGCTCCAAGAGGTAGGCGACCTCGTCCGCAGCAGCCGTGGGATACAGGCCGACGGTAACGGCTCCGATGGCCTGGATACCCATGTCGGCGATGACCCACGCCGGTCGGTTGCCGGCATGGACCGCCACTCGGTCACCGGGCTGCACGCCGAGGCGGCGCAACCCCATCCCGATGGCGGCGGCCCGCTCGGCGTACTCTCCCCACGTGTAGCTGCGCCACACGCCCAAGTGCTTCTTGCGGAGGGCGACCTGGCGCGGGGAGCGGAGCGCTCGATAGAGCAGCGCAGCGGGCAGCGTCGAGATCGTGTCCGGTTCGACAGCGGCGGCTGGAGGTCGAACGTGGGCGGACAGGCTCATGCCGCACCTCCGAGGTATGCGGCGACCACGCCCGGGTGCGACGTGACGTCATTCGGGACACCCGTGGTGATCGGGGTGCCGAAGTCGAGCACCATCACGCGGTCGGCAAGATCCATGACGAGCCGCATGTCGTGCTCGACCAGGATCATCGCGACGCCCAGAAGCCGACGCAGCTCGACGATGTAGCGAGCCATGTCCTCCGACTCCTCGAGGTTCATGCCGGCCACCGGCTCGTCGAGGAGCAACACCTTCGGTTGCATCGCAAGGGCCCGGCCCAGCTCGATCCGCTTCTGGACGCCGTATGGAAGCGTTCCGACCGCTTGCCGACGGAACGGCGTGAGCGCAAGAAGCTCGATGATCTCCTCGACCACCATCCGGTGTGCGAGCTCCTCGCCGCGGGCCCGGCCGAACCAGAGCGCACCACTCAGGAAGCCTGTGCGCATGAGCGAGTGGCGACCCAGCAGAAGGTTCTCGACGACATCGAGGTCTGGGAACAGTCCCAGGTTCTGGAAGGTGCGCCCGATGCCGTGTCGTACCGTCTGGGCCGGACGCATGCCGACGAGCTCGCGTCCGTCGATCTTGATGCTGCCGGCCTCGGGCCGGTAGGCCGCGGAGAGACAGTTGAAGATCGAGGTCTTCCCGGCGCCGTTGGGGCCGATGATCGCGAACAACTCACCGCGATTCACATCGAAGCTGACATCGTTGAGGACGGTGACACCACCGAACTTCAGCCGCAGATTGGCGACCTCGAGCAGCGGGCGTCCCTCCGTCGAGGGCGGCGTCATGAGCGTTTCGAGTCTCGTGGTGGGCATGTCAGGTTCCCCAGTTCTTGCGGCGTCGATAGGTCTTCACGTCGCGGTATGACCGCTCGGCGTGCTCGCCGCCGCCGAGATAGAAGTCCGCCACGTTGCGGTCGGACATGAGCGCGGCAGCAGAGCCCTCACTCACGATCCGGCCGTGCTCGAGGACGTAGGCGTGGTTGGCGATCGAGAGGGCCATGGTCGCGTTCTGCTCCACCAACAGAACGCTGGTCCCCTGCCCGTTGATGGAGACGATGGCGTCCCGGATCTGTTCGACCACGCGCGGCGCGAGACCCAGGGACGGCTCGTCGAGCAGGAGCAACGTGGGTTCGGACATCAGCGCTCGGCCGATGGCGAGCATCTGCTGCTCACCCCCGCTCAGATATCCCGCGATGTCGCGTCGGCGCTTGGCGAGAACCGGGAACATGTCGAGCAGCCGGTCGAAGGTCTCGCTCGCAGTGGTGCCCTTTGCTCCGATCGCCCCGGCCCGGAGGTTCTCCTCCACTGACAAGGACTGGAAGATGCGCCGTCCCTCCATCACTTGCGCCAGCCCCCGGGTGACACGGTGTGAAGGGCTCAGGCTCGTCACGTCTGCGCCTGCAAAGCCAACGCTCCCTTTGGTGATGTCGCCACGGTGGAAGTCCAGCAACCCGGAGATGGCCCGCAGGAGTGTCGTCTTGCCCGCGCCGTTGGCACCAAGGAGAGCCACCACGGAGCCGGTCGGAACCGAGACGGAGATACCGCGCAGCACCAGGACGGCGTCGTTGTAGACGACCTCGAGATTCGAGACCACCAGTTCCCCCGCCTCGGCGGCGATCGGCCTCTCGGACGGCGTAGCCATCGTGGTTCGGCGGGTCACGTCATCTCCCGATGAGCTGGCGGGCAACGAAGCCCTGACTGAGGCCCGAGCCCGGAGCATCAATGTAAACCGCCAATCACTAACTGACAAGACTCTCAAGGACAAATCGTGATTCCGGTCACTTTCGGATCTCTGCCTATCGCGACACCGACCACATCGCCGAGGGCACCCTCCCCACAACACCGCGCCGCGGTGCACACTGGCGCCATGACCAACGAGACCCGGCGGCAACGCGACCCCGACCGCAAGGCGCGCATCCTGGCCGCAGCCGCGGACCTGGCCGGACGCACGAGCTTCCATGACGTATCGATGGCCGACATCGGCGCGGAGGCCGGGATCGTGGGCTCGGGCATCTATAGGCACTTCGACAGCAAGACATCGATCCTCATCGCCTTGCTGGATCGCGTGATGAACCGAATCAGCTCCGGCGCCGAGGACATCGCCAAGGTCACCACCGACGACAGCGAGACACTGTCTGCGCTGGTCAGCGACCATATTCGGATCGCCATCGATGATCGCAACGTCTTGGCGGTCTACCACCGCGAGGTCGACAACCTCCCCGAGGAGGACCGTCGGAGACTGCGCCGGCTGCAACGGCTGTACATCGAGGAATGGGTCCACGTCCTCGCTCCGCTGCGATCCGATCTGACCGACCAGGAGGCGCGCCTCACGGTCCACGCCGCCATCGGCGCCATCCAGTCGATCTTGAACTTCAACCCCGAACTGCCGGATGACCGGCTCACCGAACTGCTCAGCCAGATGGCCCACGCCTGCCTCGGCGTGGATCCGGCCCGGACGCCTCGGGGCTGATCTGGCGAGCACCGGCCCCGGCGGAGTCACGTCCCGGCGCCTCTTCTGGTCACGGGCGGGCGTCCCAATCCAGTATGACCCTCGTCATCCCAAGTGATTGGCCTTTCACTCCAGAATCATGTAGGTCCTCCGGGCTCAGACGCCGGAGGAGCACACGCTCGACCACACCAACAGGACCGCAGCGGAAGGACATCGACGACGATCAAGGATGAAAGGCGCGAGAGCTTCGATGCCGCCGACCACCTCGATGACGTCGTGAGGTCGCCGGCCTCGTCGCCATCAATACCTTCGGCTGGACACTCCGCGGGATGGTCCGCCTAGCCTTGCTCGTCTTCGGATCACCCCTGATGCGTGAGACAACAACCCGCACCGGGCTCCTGGCCTGGGCCAGCGCCACACAAACCGCCTCGGGGCAGGCTGAGGCTCCAATCTCAGACCCCGGCCGCCGGGAAGAGCCCGTCCCACTCACCGAGTTCAGCGAAGGGGCGATGTGGCGGGGCACCCCAATGCCCCCGCTGACGCCGGAAGCGCGTCGCCGATTATGCGAGCGCGTGGACGCCGGACGTCCGATCTCGCATATCGCGGCGGAAGCCGGGATCTCTCGCCGCTGCCTGGTCACGTCGGTGAGCTCGCGGATCTCGATCGCACAGACCCTGAATGTGACGCCTCAGGAGTGGGCCTCGAGCCATTCGATCACGTCCGCGGTGATCGCGTCGCGATTGGTCTCGTTGAAGATCTCGTGGCGCGCCCCGGGGTAGAGCGTGACCGTCACGTCCGTCAGCCCGGCGTCGCGATAGCGCTGGCCCAGCAGCTCGACCAGGGCCCCACCTGCGGCAAGCGGGTCCGCGTCGCCGGAGACGATCGCGATCGGCAGATCGGAGCGGATGCCCTTCAGGGCCGCCGCGTCGCCCAGCCGCGCGGCACCGCCGAACAGCTGGGGCACGGCGGTGTCTGGGAGGTCGAACCCGGACAACGGGTCGGCGACGTACGCATCGACCTCGGCCTCGTCGCGCGAGAGCCACTCGTACCCGGTCCGGTGCTCGAACCCGGCGTTGAACGCCTCCAGTCCGATCGGGCCCTCGGCCTTCGAGAGCTCCGCGGCGAGCACGTCGAGTGCGGTCGAGCCGGACAGCACGACGCCATCGTAGAGCTCGGACCGGTCGAGGATCACCGTCTGTGCCGCGAAGGATCCCATCGAGTGCGCCACGAGGAACATCGGGACGCCGGGGAAGTCATCGCGCAGCGAGGCACCCACAGCAGCGACGTCGGCCACCAGTGCCTCGAAGTCGAAGTGCCCGAGCTGGTCGGCCGACGCGACGGACCCGCCGTGGCCACGGTGGTCGACGGCTCGGACGGCGTAGCCGGCCGCGACGAGGGCCCGGGCGAGACGGTCGTAGCGCTGCAGGTGCTCGGCGATGCCGTGGGCGACCTGCACGACGCCCCGCGGCGCGGGCAGTTCCTCCCCCCACGTCCGGACTGCGAGCGCCGTACCATCGGTCGGCGAGATGAATGTGGCGGTGCTGGACATGCGGCCTCCTGTGACTGGGTGCCCATGGTGCCACTTGCACGTCGGCCGGTCGCGTCATCGCGTGGCCCGGCGAATGGAGAAGTCACCATTCCTGGCGCTGCGCCCGAGGAAGGGCCACACGATGAGGAGCCGACCCGTGCCCGCCGACGGGACCGATCGCTCAGACGTTGCGGCGATACTGCCCGCCGGCCTCGAAGAACGCCTCGGTGACCTGGCCCAGGGTGCAGACCCGAGCGGCGTCCATGAGCACTGCGAAGACGTTCTCACCGCTCGCTGCCGCCTCCTTGAGCCGGGCCAGGGCCTCGGCAGCCTCGCTCCGGTGGGCGTCCTGGAAGTCGCGCACCCGGCGCAGCTGGGACTCCTTCTCCGAATCCGTGGCACGGGCCAGCTCGACGGTTACGTGGTCGGCCCCGTCCTCGGGGCGCCGGAAGGTGTTGACGCCGACGATCGGCAGCGTGCCGTCGTGCTTGCGGTGCTCGTAGAGCATCGACTCGTCCTGGATCTTGCCGCGCTGGTAGCCGGTCTCCATCGCGCCGAGCACGCCGCCGCGCTCGGAGATCCGCTCGAACTCGCGCAGCACCGCCTCCTCGACCAGGTCGGTCAGGTCGTCGATGATGAAGGAGCCCTGCAGCGGGTTCTCGTTCATCGCCAGGCCCCACTCGCGGTTGATGATCAGCTGGATCGCCAGCGCCCGACGCACCGAATCGGCGGACGGGGTCGTCACGGCTTCGTCGAAGGCGTTGGTGTGCAGCGAGTTGGCGTTGTCGTAGATCGCGATCAGCGCCTGCAGCGTGGTGCGGATGTCGTTGAAGTCCATCTCCTGCGCGTGCAGGGACCGACCGCTCGTCTGAACGTGGTACTTCAGCTTCTGCGAACGCTCCGAGGCGCCGTAGCGGTCCCGCATCGCGACCGCCCAGATCCTGCGGGCGACGCGGCCGATGACGGAGTACTCCGGGTCCATCCCGTTGGAGAAGAAGAAGGACAGGTTGGGCGCGAAGTCGTCGATGTCCATGCCACGGGCCAGGTAGGACTCCACGTAGGTGAAGCCGTTGGCCAGCGTGAAGGCGAGCTGGGAGATGGGGTTCGCCCCGGCCTCGGCGATGTGATAGCCCGAGATCGAGACCGAGTAGAAGTTGCGCACCCCCTGCTCGATGAACCACTCCTGGATGTCGGCCATGCAGCGCAAGCTGAACTCCGTGGAGAACAGGCAGGTGTTCTGCCCCTGGTCCTCCTTGAGGATGTCGGCCTGCACGGTCCCGCGGACCGTCTGCAGCGCCTTCGCCGGGTCGATCCCGCGCTCGCGCGCCTGGTCGATCACGGTGTTGAGGAAGAACGCCAGCACGGTCGGGGCCGGGCCGTTGATGGTCATGCTGACACTCGTGGTGGGAGCGAGGAGATCGAAGCCGTCGTACAGCTCCTTCATGTCCTCCAAGGTGGCCACCGAGACCCCCGAGGTGCCGACCTTGCCGTAGATGTCGGGGCGCTCATCAGGGTCGCGGCCGTAGAGCGTGACCGAGTCGAACGCGGTCGAGAGCCGTGCAGCGGGCTGGCCCTCGGAGAGCATCTTGAAACGGCGGTTCGTACGGGCGGGGTCGCCCTCGCCGGCGAACATGCGTGCCGGGTCCTCGTTGGCCCGCTTGTAGGGAAAGACGCCCGCGGTGAACGGGAAGTGACCCGGCAGGTTCTCCCGGCGCCAGAACCGGACCATCTCGCCGTGGTCCTCGTACCGGGGCAGCGCCACCCGCGGCACCCGGTTGCCGCTGAGTGAGATCCGGCCCGGATCCTCGGCGTACTCCTTCACGATGCCCGGCCAGGCAGCGATCCGGCTGGCGATCTCGGCGGGTACGTCTCGGCTGGTCGTCTCGGCCGCATCGCCGATCTCGGGGAGGTCGGCGGCCACCAGTGCGTACGCCTGGGCCCGGCGAGCCTGGGCCACCAGCTGCTCGGTGGCGGCGTGATAGTCACGGACGGTCGTGGCGATCTCGGCCAGGTAGCGCGACCGGTCGCCGGGCACCATCTCGTGGGCTCCGCTGGAGTGTTTGACCGTGACCGGGGCGAGGGTGCCCTCGGCGATGGCGAGGCCCTTCTTGGCCAAGAGAACCCGTAGGTGCTGGTAGAGGGCCGTGACACCGTCGTCGTTGAACGTCGCCGCCGAGGTGCCGAAGACCGGCATGTCCTCCCAGCTCGACCCGAACGCCTCCCGGTTGCGGACCAGCTGACGGCCGACGTCACGCAGCGCGTCGTCAGCGCCGCGGCGCTCGAACTTGTTGATCGCGACCACTTCAGCGAAGTCGAGCATGTCGATCTTCTCGAGCTGGCTGGCGGCGCCGAACTCGGGCGTCATCACATACAGAGAGGTGCCGCGATCCTCCAAGAACGGGACGATTGCGGCGTCGCCCTGGCCGATGCCGGGGGTCTCCACGATCACCAGGTCGAAGCCGGCCGCCCGGACGATCGTCAGCACGTCGGCCAGGTGGTCGGGCACCTCGTGGGCACCGCGGGTCGCCAGCGAACGGTAGTAGACCGGCCCCTCGACGCCGTCCGAGGCCAGCGAGTTCATCCGGATCCGGTCACCGAGGAGCGCGCCCCCGCCGCGACGCCGCGTCGGGTCGATCGCGACCACCGCGACGCGCAGCTTGTCCTCCTGGTCGACCCGAAGCCTCCGCACCAGCTCATCGGTCAGCGACGACTTGCCGGAGCCTCCGGTGCCGGTGATGCCGAGCACCGGCACGACGCGGGCGGCCGCGGCAGCCTCGAGCCTGTCGAGTACGTCGGCGGGCAGCCGACCCTGCTCAGCACCGGTGATCGCCCGGGCAACCGAGGAACGGTCGCCGGCGATCACCTCCTCGGCGCTCACCGGCCGCTGCGCCCACAGGTCGACGTCGAGGTCGGCAACGACCGAGTTGATCATGCCGGCCAGCCCCATCCGCTGACCGTCCTCCGGGGAGAAGATGGTGACCCCGGAGGCACGTAACCGGGCGATCTCCTCCGGCACGATCACCCCGCCGCCACCGCCCACCACCTTGATGTGTCCGGCACCGCGCTCGCGCAGCGACTCCACCAGGTACTCGAAGTACTCGACGTGGCCGCCCTGGTAGGAGGAGACCGCGATCCCTTGTGCGTCCTCCTCGATCGCCGCGTCGACGACCTCCTTCACCGAGCGGTTGTGGCCCAGATGGATCACCTCGCAGCCCTGCGACTGGAAGATTCGGCGCATGATGTTGATCGCCGCGTCGTGGCCGTCGAACAGCGCGGCCGCGGTGACGATCCGGACAGGGTTACGGGCGGTGTGAAGTTCGGTCACACCAAGATACTATGACGTCCAATCATTTTTGGGTAGCGGTTCGCCCACCAGTTGGTCAGCGGACCGGGTCCCCGGCATCCGCGCGCAGCGACGCCAGCTGTCGGGTCAGCGTCTCGACGCCGTCGGGGTCGAGGCCGGGCGCCGCGAAGACCTCAGCATTCAGCTCGGCCGTGGCATCCTCGACCACGCGCACGGCGGCCGCGGTGAGGGTCGCGAGCACGACGCGGCCATCCTCGGCACTACGGACTCGCGCGACGTACCCCTGTCTCTCCAGTCTGGCAACGGCGCTGGTCACACTGGTCGGATGCACCTGGAGGAGCGAGCCCAACCGGGTCATCGGCATCCGCCCGGCGCGTGAGAATGCCAGAACCCGGAGGATCTCGTAGCGGGCGAAGGTCAGGTCGTACGTCCTCAACACGGCGTCGATGCGCTCGATCATCAGCTGGTGAACGCGCACCAGAGAGGTCACCATCGCCATCCCGTCCGCAGCCTCGGCCCAGCCGTGCGCCACCCACTGACGGTGCGCTTCCTCGATCGGATCCATCTGCTCAATCTAGCGGCCCGTGAAGCCGAACCCGAAAGAGCCCGCCCCGATTTACCTGGATGTCCTTGTATCTGCCCGTAGGCACGGCCCTACCCGGAGGGAGGAGGACCTCACCCCCGCGAGGTGACGCTGGCTGACGACTTCGGTTCTACCGTCCATTGACAGACTCACGAGATGGAGTGAACGGATGAGCCGGACACGACGCACAGCACCTCGACGCGACACTCTCGCGTCCAAGCACGCGCGCCTGCGCAGGCACGAGCGACGCAAGGCACTGCGCTGATGTGGGGGTGGCTGGCACTGGCCATCGGCAGCGAGGTCACCGCGACCATGAGCCTGCGGAGCTCCCAGGGCTTCACCCATCTCGTTCCGTCGGTTGTCGTCGTCATCGGATACAGCTTCTCGTTCTATGCACTCTCTCAGGCGCTCGTGCGAGGGATGCCTGTCGCCACGGCGTACACGATCTGGTGCGGCATCGGGATCTCCCTCATCACTCTCCTGAGCGCAGTCCTGTTCGACGAGCGGCCGAGCCCTGTCCAACTGGCGGGGATCATCCTGGTCGCGATCGGCGTGGTCACACTTCAGGCCGGATCCGCCTGATCCGCGTAGCTGACTCGGCCGGCGCGTCCAAGTTCTCAAACAAGCTCGAGGTGTACTTCCCCGTCAGGTTGTGAACAGCGTGGCGTGAGTGGATAGACGAAGACCTCCGGTACGGAGTGGGTCACCACACCAACCCGCTGTTGACCCCGCTCGACCGAGCCGCCGGCCTCCAGGTCCGCAAGGCGCTGCCCGCGTTCACCACGTCACGGGGAAGTACGTCTAGGCTGCCGCCTCCTCGACAGCAGTCTCTTGCCGCGTAGGGAGCCTGGGCGCGTCCAGCTGACCACGGAAGCGGCAGCAGGAGTATGCGATCGTGCCCAGTCCGATCATGCCCGCGACGATCTGCGTGACGGCCACAGCAACGCCGCCGGGCAGCCACCAGATCTCGGGGACCGGCCACCAGGACGGCGCCGGTGGACTCCAGGCCCAGAGAATCCCACATCCGATGATGCCGAGGGCCAGAGTCGCCGCTAGGACGATGCGCGGCCACGTCGCGACGCTGTGGGCGGCGCCCTGGAGAGCGCGTCGTCGCACCGGGGCGAGCCAGCGCTCGGCCCAGGCGTGGTGTCGAGCCAGCAGCGTCAGGCCGGCGCACGTCATCAGCAGCCCGGGACCTGGGAGGACAAGGGCCGCGACGCCGGCTGCGACGAGCAGCCATGCCGCCGTCTCGCGCAGCACCCGGCCGGTGCCGGAGCCCATGGCCGGTCCCAGGTCGCCGCGTGGCCGCCTCACTGCACCAGGTCGTCGATGCACTGGTTCCAGGCCAGCAGGTCGAGCCGGCTCACACCCTCGGTCGTACACCGGGTGATGGCCTGGGTCAGGGTCAATACCTGATCGACCGGTTCGTCGACAGGGCTCGGGAGCGGCTCGGCGACCTTCTCGAGAGTCCCCTCGACCTCTTCCTGCACCTGCTTGGGCGGCGATTCCGGAGTCTCCTGCGGAGCGGACGGCTCCGGCTTGGCCTCAGGCTGGCCTTCCGTGCCCGTCTGCTCACCAGCATCCGCCGGAGCAGAGCTCGGGTGATCGGTGGAACCGGCGCCGTGGCGGGCCGGCCGCCTTGGGCTCGGCGCCTTCTGCCCATCAACAGACCCACCCCGACCCGACTGGTACGAGCCGTCCATGGCGGCCACAGCAGGCGCGATGTCGGCGGGAACAGCGGTATAGCCGCCCTTGACGTACGCCCCCCGGGTGCGCAGCACCATGTCGGCGTACGACTGCGAGTGGTTGTATCGAAGAACCGCTGCACGGCGACCGGCCTCGTCGCCAAGGTCATGGTGGCCCGAGCACAGGTACACCGCTGCCGCCAACGCAGCGTCATCGATGTCCTGGGGGTCCCGCCGCCCGTCCCCGTCGGCATCCACGCCGACGGTCGACCACGTGGTGGGGATGAACTGCATCGGGCCGACAGCACGATCCCAGACCTCGTCACGGTCGTACTGCCCGGCATCGGTGTCCCCGATCGCCCGGGTCTTGTTCGTCCCGTCCAAAGGGATGCCGTAGATGCCCGGACGCGAGACACCGTCGGTGCCCAGCGTGTTGCCGTTGTAGCGGCCGTGGTCCGACTCCACGCGGCCCACCGCCGCGAGCAACTGCCAGTCGAGGTTGCACGTCGCATCGGCGGCATTGATGACCGTCTCGGCGCGCTGATAGGCAGCGAGCGCTGCGCTCGGGATGCCCTTGGCCGAAGAAGCCGTCACGACCTGCGCAGCACGCCTCTGCGGGACACCGACCCCGACGACAGCGGGTCGCGAGTAGCTCGCCGGGTCCTCCAGCGCCGCTGTCGGCACCGAGACACCCTCGGGATGCGCGGTCCGCGGCTCGTTCCCGCTGACGAACGCGTACGGGTTGGCAACATGGGCGGTCCATGCGACCGACAGGACGACCAGAGGGACCAGCGCGGCCACATGCCTCGGCACCTTCGTGGTCGACGCGTGGCTGGAACGGCGATCTGTGGTGGACATGGCGCCTCCGTAGGGGAATCTGCAGTCAGGTTCCGACCGTACGAAGGATGTGGCACCCGTCACATCACTCTGCGGGGGGTTACTCCACCCCCCGCAGGGGCAATCCACTCAGGCGGGAGCGGTGCCCGCAGCGCGGGCGATCGCCTGTGCCCGGTTGGCCACGCCGAGCTTGCGGAGGATCTGTTTGACGTGCGACTTGACGGTGTCCTCCGCAATGACCAGGCGCTCGGCGATCACTCGGTTGGGCGCTCCCGCGACCATGAGCTGCAGGACTTCGGACTCACGAGCAGTCAGCTCCGACAGGAGCTCCAAGTGGTTGCCCGCGCCGAGCGAGCCGGTGCGCGGGACGACGCCCAAGGACTCCGGCAGGGTGCGCAGCGCGGCATCCAGGATCGTGCCGACCTGTGCGCGCTGCGCATGGAACCGCTCCATGAGTACGAGCCGCTCATGGAGGCGGCCGAAGCCGTCGGCGAACGCCCAGACCAGGTCGCGGTCCACTTCGTCCGACGCCCGCGCGGTCGGGAAGTGGTCGCAGTGGATAAAGGCCACGACGGTTCCGCGCGAGCAGACGGGAGCCACGACGTAGGACCGGGACTGGCCCGCCTCCACGATGATGTCCTCGTGGACCTGGGTGCTGGCCGTATCCACGACGAGGGCTGGTCGCCGTTCGGTGAGCAGCCGGGCCTCAGGGGTGTGACCGTGAAGCGGGATCGTTTGGCCCACCCACTCCTCGAACCACGCCGCGTCGGCCTCGGCGAAGAACGCCTTGCGCGGCTTCCACGCGTTGTTCTCCACGCTGGAGATGGTGGCCCGACCGAACCCGCAGCGCGTAGCCAGCTCCTCGCACACCACGGCCACGAGGTCTTGTGCTGTGGGAAGGCCCCTCAGGCGGGCAAGGCCCTCGGCACAGTCCGCCAGGCGCCGGTTGCACTGGACCAGGTTCTCCTCGTGCAGATCAAGTGCCAGGACCTGCAGCTCCAGGGCGAGCCCGAACAGATCGCGGGCTCGGTTCTCGTCCCCCGACTCCTCCACCTGGGCCTCCTCCACGCACAGCCGTGCGAGCACAGTGAGCCGGTCCGGTGAGTAGTCGACACCAGGATCACCGACCACGAGGACGTCGGGCTCGACTCGGAGGGCCTCCGCCACCAGCTTCCGCAGATCGTTGGCACGAGCTCGGTGATAGCCGCTCAGCCGTGGGCGCCCGCTCCGTCCGCTGGAGGCGAAGACGGCGCTCTTCGCGGGGGCGATGACACTCATGCCACCGCCTCCGTACGAAAGGGCGAAGAATACGGACCCGGCGGCCTGAGGCCCGCGGTCGCTCGCTTGCGCTCGCTCATGACGCAACTCCGTTGAGGCCGCCACCGCGGACATACTTCGCGATCGCCTCCGCGCGGTTGCTGACCCGCAGCTTGCGCAGAATGTGTTTGACGTGCGACTTCACGGTCGTCTCCGACACCGTCAGCCGATCGGCGATCTCAGGGTTCGTTGCTCCGGAGACCAGCAACGCGAACACGTCCTGCTCGCGAGCGGTGAGCCCGCTCATCGCCCCGCGGGCAGCCGGCTGGCGCGGTGGCGGCAAGGTCGCGGTCGCCTCACTCGCAAGGATGAGCGGAGCGTCGCACAGATCTCCCACCGCCTGGCCGGCCCGGGCAAGTGCGGCCGAGATCTGCCGGCGCTGCTCGTCGAGCGCCCCGAGCAGCGCAAGACAGTCCAGGATCAACCCGACACCATCACCGAACGCACGCATGGTCACCCGGTCCGCCTCCACAAGGGGGGTGCCAGTGGCCCCGGTATCCGCGTGAAGCAAGCCGACCACCGCTCCCCCAGAGACGACCGGCGCGATCACGTATGAGTCACAGTGGGCGACCGTGATGAGTGGCGGGAACGTCCTCGTCTCGCTGGCGGCATCCGTCACGAGGGCCGTGACACGGCGGCGAACGATCTCAGCCTCGATCGACCCGCTGGCAAGTGGGAAGGTCGCACCACGGACCAGCTTGCCGAACGCCACGTCCACGGCAGACTCGGGATGGGCCGTGAACCACGCCTGCGGCGACCACGAGGAACTCTCCACACGCGAGAAAAGCACGCGGTCGAAGTCACCGGCCCAGCAGAGCTCGGAGGGGACGGCGCGCAGGACGTCGTCCAGCTCGGTAACCGCCTGGAGGCGTTCCAGAGCAAGGCTCACCCGCCTGGCGGCCAAGAGCGGCGCCGGCCGAATGCGCTCACCGACGACGGCAGACGCGGCCTCGGTGGCCGCGAAGAGACTGGACTGTCGCTGGAGCACAGAACCATCGAGCCCCAGCAGACCAGGGCCCGACAGCGCCTCCAAGCCCGGAGTCGAGGCAGAAAGCGCGGCAGCAGCAGTCAGCGACCTGAGCCGCTCGGCGATCTCGCGCCGTTGCTCTTCCAGCTCGTCCCCCAAATGGTCGGAACTCGCGCCAGGGCAGCGCACAGAAGTCATCTTTGAATCTCCATCCCAACGTCGATGGAACTTGCGCTCTATTTACTTCGCAGCCCATAGTGATGTCCGCCACATTGTTTCGTCAAGCCTTCGAATGCTTCAACTGGAGGAAACTCTCGATTCCAGCCATGTCATCGGCGCTCCGCAAGGGTCACGCCGTGGCTACGGAACGTGATTGGTGGTTTACTTAACGGATTGACACGCTGGACGCACGCACGCGCGGACGACTTGAGGAGGACTGGTGACGGGCATGAGAGAGACACCGCCAGCGGAGCAGGTCGACCCAGCCGAGGATCCGCCGCGGCTCGACTTCGACCCGCGCACGCTCGGCCTCGCCCGAAGGACCGTCACGGCAGCGGTCGTCGCGACCGCAGTCGTGCTCGGGCTGCTCGCATGGTCCCCATGGAGCAGCAGCGGCATGACCGAGGCCGACAGCGACACCGTTCGCGCCCGCGATCTCGCGATCGAGGCCGCCGCCGAGGCAGCCATCGCCCTCAACACGGTTGATCCCCAGAAGAGCAAGCAGACCGTAGGCGACTGGCTTGAGGTGTCGAGCGGCGCGCTTCATCGTGACTTGGCGCGGCATCCCGCGCAGATCGCGGCAGACATTCGTCGCAAGGGCACCGCGACGGATGCGACGGTCCTCGAGACAGCCGTCTCGGCTCTCGACCCGAGCGCAGGTCGGGCGACCGTGTTGAGCGTCATCGAGGTCCGCACCACGCCGCGCCGCGGAAAGCCCGCCATCGCCGTCCGACGCCTCCGCATGCTGATGCAGCACATCGACTCGGCATGGCGTATCACCTATCTCGAGACGGTGAGGAGCACATGAGGATCACCGTCCCTCGGCCACGACGCGCCCGCGCCGTCCTGATGCTGACGACGGTCGGCGTCATCGGCGTCGCCGTCGCTTTGGCCACCGAGTCCGGCGGCTCCACCTCAGCATCAGATCACAACGTCGCGTTTGTCTCCGGCGCCGCCACCGACGAGGTCGTCGAGATGGGGAGAACGACGGCAGCCGAGGTCTTCACCATCCAGCCTGGAGACGTCGCGGCCACCCGGCGACGAGCACAGGAGGCCCTCGTGGGCGACGCGGCCGGTCAGTACGACCGGCTGTACGGATCACACCTCCGTGCCGCACGGGCCCGGCGCATCTCCCTCACCACCACCGTCCGCGATGTCGGAGTCGTGTGGCTGAGAGACGATCGGGCCAAGCTCCTGGTCTTCGCGGACCAAGCAGCCTCGACCCCCTCCGGCCAGTCGGCCACCGGTCCGGCCCAGTTCGCCCTTGACCTGCAGCACATCGACGGGACTTGGAAGATATCGTCGATCCGTCTCCTCTGAGACGCCCCATCGACACTCAGGGAGAAGGCAATGACGGAGCAGTTGCGACGTGCACCGCTGAAGAGCACTCCTCGGCCGCGGGACCGCAAGCAACGGATCGTCGAGGTGGCAGGCCATCTCTTCTACCGACATGGGTTTCACAACGTGAGCACCAGCCAGATCGCGGCGGAGGTCGGCATCACCGCAGGCGCCATCTACCGACACTTCAAGGGCAAGCAGGACCTGCTGAGCCACGCGCTGACCGACGGCTTCGACCAGGCGACGCGATTCGTCCTCGAGGGCTCGCCCGAGGACCTGGGTGAGGTCATCACGGGCATTGCGACCACAGCTGGAGAGCGGCGCTACATGGGTGTCCTGTGGAACCGCGAGGCGCGCTTCCTCGATGACGAGGCCCGTACTGCCATGCGGGCCAGGTTCTTCACCTTCATCGACGAGTTCTCACGACAGCTCAGGTCTGCCCGGCCCGACCTATCCGCCGGTCAGGCTGACCTGCTCACCTGGGCGGCCCTGGCCGTGCTGACCAGTCCGTCCTATCACAGCACGGAGCTGGAGCCGGACGACATCATCGACATGCTCGAGCGCATGGCGCTCGCCGTATGCACCACGAGCCTCACCGGGAGCGAGGATGGCGCGGAGCCGCCGCCCGTCCCGACAGTCGTCGGGCTGCGCCCGCATGGCCGGCGAGAGGCCATCCTGGCGGCGGCGACCCCGCTCATCCACCAGTTCGGCTACCAGGCCGTCTCCATGGAGGACGTCGGAGAGAGCGTGGGCATCAGCGGTGCGGCGGTCTACAAGTACTTCGCCAAGAAGTCAGACCTGCTCTCCGCGGTGATCGCACGTGCGTCCGAACCGCTCCAGCTCGGCGCTTCACGGGCGCTCGGGCGGGCCCGTGACAGCGCGGAGGGCATCACGAACCTGCTCGACGCCTACATCGAGTTCGCTCTCGTCCACCACGACCTCGTCGGCATCCTGGTCGCAGAGGTCACCAACCTGCCCGAGGAACACCGCCGTCAGGTGCGCCGCTCGCAGCACGACTACGTGGCGGAGTGGATCCGACTGGTCCGCGAGACCCGGCCCCAAATCGAGGAGCGACGCGCCCGCTTCCTTGTGCACGCGGTCCTCACGGTGGTCAACGACGTCACTCGTACGGATCACCTGCGCAGGCGCCCCTCGGTCGAGCAGGACCTGCAAATCATGTGCCGGCGGATCCTCGACGTCACGCTGTGACTCATCCTCAGCGCTCCCGAAAGGCCTCGAACGCCGACCGTGCCTTGTCGGAGCCGAGCACCAACGTCTGACTCAAGGCCTCGAGCTCCAGCGCGGACGGGAACGACCCGCTGGCGCTCTGGTGAAGGAGCTTCTTCGTCAGGGAAACCGCCAACCGCGACTCGGCGGAGACCCGGTGCGCCAGCCCTTGGGCGTGACTTCGCGCCTGGTCGGGTGTGTCGACGACGACGTTGACGAACCCCAGGTCGTACGCCGCGACCGCGTCGATCTCGTCCGCCAGCAGCATCAGCTCCTTGGCGCGCTGCATCCCGACGATGCGAGGAAGTATGAACGCCCCACCGAAGTCCGGCACCAGCCCTCGCCGCAGGAACACCTGGCAGAACCGGGCGCTCCTGGAACAGACGACGAGGTCACACGCGATAGCGAGGTTGAAGGCACCACCGTAGGCAACTCCAGACACCGCAGCGATGATCGGCAGCGGGCTCTCCCACACGGCCCTGGCCGCGCGCTGGTACGCCCGCATGAACCGCAGGATCGCGTCGTCGTCCGACGGCCCGTGGGCGCTCAGCACCCCTTCCGCGTCGCCTCCCGCGGAGAAGTGCTCCCCCGCCCCGGTCAGGACGACGGCATGGATGTTCTCGTCGCGCTCCGCCATCTGGATCTGGTCGTGCAGTGCGTTAGCCGTCGACTCTGCCAGCGAGTTGAGGGACATCGGCCCGTTCATCACGAGGGTCCGCACGCAGCCGTCGTCCACCACGTCGACGGTCGTCGCCATCAGCGTGCCGCCAGAGGGACGGCAGCGAGGACCGCGAACACCCCAGCCATCACCAGCATCGACCTCGCACCCCGGCGGATCCGGCGCTCATCGCGCGCACGGCGCTCCTCTGAGAGTCCTGGGGGGACCAGGCGGGCCGGGTTGTTGGATCCCCACAGCCCGAGCGCGAGTGAGATCAGGGCGATGGCTCCACTCACGAGCGTCGTGCTCATGGCTGCTCCGTGGCCACTGCCGGTGGCTCGTTCGGGTCCTCGGGGCGGTAGGAGTCGGCGTACTCGACGTCGGCCTTCTTGATGCGGCCCTCGAGCCAGTCGCGCCAGGTCTCGAGGGCGCGCTCGGACCGCACGACATCGAGAGCTTGGTCCTCGACCTGGTCGAACGTCGGCTCCTTGCCGGGCACGATGCGGACGACCTGGCCGACATTCCACCCGAACTGCGTACGTACCGGACCGAAGACCGCTCCGCTCCGGGCTCCGAAGGCCGCCTTCGCGTAGTCTCCGGCCAGCGAGCTCGCGGGGACCACGCCCAGGGCTCCACCCTGGTCCCTGGTGGCGTCGTCCAGGCTGTTGGCACGGGCCAAGGCCGCGAAGTCCTCGCCCTTCCGAGCCCGCTGCACCACCGCCTGCGCGTCCTTGTCGGTCCGGACCACGATGTTGCGCAACTCCCTGCCTTCGGGGGTCACGAACCGGTCCGGGTGTGCCTCGTAGTAGTCGCGGGCGTCGGCGGCCGTCACGTCCGCGGCCGCATCCTTGGTGATCTTCTCGAACAGCAGCGCGACGGCCTGCTGGCGCTTCACCTCGTCGAGCACCGCCGCCTCGGTCACCCCGAAGTCCGCGAGCAGCTCGGTGAACGCCTCACGCGGATCCGCGCCCAGCTGCGACGCCACCATCTGGTCGAGGGTGTCGCGGGCACGCTTGTCAGAGACCGCGACGCCCTTGTCACGTGCCGCGTCGTCGAGCACCATGCTGACCGCGACTGCCTTGGCGGTGTCGCGCCGGAAGGCAGCTCGGCCGTCCTTCTTACCGGGTTCCTTGATGCCGTAGAGCGCTCCGAGCACCTCCACACGCTCATCGAGGTCATCCTTGGTGACGACGGTGCCGTCGTACTCGAAGGCCGCGTCGTCCGGGAGGTCGCGGAGCTCGCGCACGCCGAGAACGGCTCCCGCGACCAGCACGGCCAGGACGAGTACGACTCCGACGGTCTTGGTGCCGAGTGGCCGCTGGGTGAGGAATGCGGGCAGTTTCATACGAGCACCTCTTCAGGGGATTTCGTGGGTTCGTTGGCGGGCGGGCTCTGCTCCGGCCCCGGGGCTGAGGGAAGCATTCGGACGACGTGGGCCGCGACGAAGGACAGGGCAACGGTCGCTGCGAGGAACAGACCGAAGTCACGGATGACCGCAAGTCCCGAGAACGCCAGCGCGAGGTATCCGCAGGCGGCCGCGACCGCTGCCACCATGACGGACCGCCCGAGCAGGACAGTGCGCGACGCCTTCGCGGCGCCGAGGAGAATGGTGAACTCGCACGCCGTGGCCGTGGCCAAGGACCCGAGCGCCACGGTGAGCGGAGTCAGTGGGACGCCCAGCAGCCATGCACCAGCAAAGCCCCAGCCCGTGGCGAGACCGGCGGCCACGACCGCGCGGAGAGCGTCGGAACGCCGCCGCAGCCCCACCAGGAGGACGAGCCCGGCAGCGGCGATCCCCGCCAGCGCGTCGAGGTAACGGTTCCCGGACACCAGCTCGTAGCTGCGGGACGTCACCACGGGCAGTCCCGCGAGGTCTGCCTCGACTCCCGAAGGAGGGTCGGGGATGGCCGAACGGAGGTCGGCGAGCAGCGTACGTTGGGCCTCGACGTCCTCCAGCTCGATCCCGAAGCTGAGCACCGCCTGCCGGCCGTCGCTGCGCATCACCGAACCACGCAGGTACGGCGGCAGCTGCTCGAGCCCCGCCCGGATCTGCGCGGGGGTCGGATCGTCACCCAGGAAGCTCAGCAGGCTCGGGAGGCTCACGATCGGGTGCAGCCTGTCACTGAACCGGCGTACGACCACCTCCTGCACCTCCCGCATCCATGCCAGCGACTCCGGGGACGTCACGTCACTGCCCCGGACCAGCACCTGCACCTCGCCGGCCGACCCCACGAGCTCCTCGGCATGGCGTACGTCCTCGAGTGCGGGAAGGCCCGCAGCCAACTGGTCGGGCTGCGACTCCACGTCGAGACCGGGCAGCGCGATCCAGCCTCCGAGGGCACACGCGATGGCTGCACCAACGATCCCGACCCTGGTCGCAAAGCCGTTGCGACCGGAGGGTTTCCTGACGGGTTCGCCAGCATCGCCCCCCGGCGACGGGGCGTCGTCCGGAGACAGAGGTTTGGCCCTGCGGGCCAGGATCAGGCCGACACCTGTGGCTGCCACGACCCCCGAGGCCAGCGCGAGGCCGAGGTCGCGGACGAAGGGCACAGAGGAGACGGCCAGGGCGCCGAACCCCGCGGCGGCCGCCAGAGCAGTGACCACCACCTGACGGCGGATGGCCCCTCGGACCAAGTATGCGGGGAAGTCGCTGCCTGTGCCCAGCACGATCGGCAGGAACGCCACGACACCGAGGGACAGTGGGTGGTCGAGCCAGCCGAAGGCAGCCAGGACGCCGGCAACCGCCGCTGTGGTAGCTACCAGGGGCAGAAGTCGCGCACGTCGAGGCGACAGCCACGGCAGGAGCAGGTAGCAGGCGAGGATCAGGACCAGGCCGATGCCTCCGAGCAGCGGTATCTCCCGCGTCAGCACGTCGCCGAGTCCTGCCGCGACAACCGGCATGCCGGTCACGGTCACCCGACTCGTCTCGAGCCCGGCCTTGTCGACCGACTCTTCGACCTCTTCGACGAGGCGCTCGGTCGCGGCCTGGTCCAGGCTTTCGCGGGGGCGGACGATGATCGCGACGGCGTCCGCGCTGGGCACGACGAACCGCCACTGCTGCCGTGAACGACCGTCCTCGTCGAACACGACTGCCTGGACGAACCGTGGGTTGCGAAGGGTCGGCAGCCCCGCCGGAAGGGCCTTGACCAGAAGGCTGCCGTAGCGAGCGTCGTACGCCTTGATGGCCTGCTCCCCGGCCTGCTTGACCTTCGCGGGCGACAGCCCAGCCTTCTCGGCGCGCTGCTCGGCACCCGCGCGCAGCGCGTTCCGCCGGCCGGCGATCGCGGCCATCATGTTCTGCGCTTGGCCCGCCACCTGGTTGAGCACCGTGCCGGGGCCGTAGACGACGGCCACGTCGGGAAGTTGCGCCAATCGGCCCTCGAGTCCGACGAGGCGCTCGATCTGGTCGCCCTGCAGCAACGACCGCGGTTCGTCGGTCTCGGCCAGGATGACGACGGGGTCGCCACCGAACGAGCGGGCAGCCTCCAGGGAAGCCTCCAGACCCGGGTCTTCCACAGGCAGCAGCGACTGCGTGGTCGTGTCGGTGCGGACCTGGGCGAGGCCCGCCACCACCACCGCTACCACGACGGCCATCAGGATGCCCCCGCCCAGGAGCCGCACCTTCCCCATGGTTACCGAACCTGCCTCTCGACGCGCGGGTAATCACCCTTGAAGGGCCCGGGCCTCGCGCCGGAGCCCGGCGCCGGGTAGGCGTTGGTGTAGTTGCCCAGCAGGTTGTTGGTCGAGAGCGGCAGCTGCGGCGAGTGGGTGTTCACCAGCGGGGTCAGCCGCAGGTAGTAGGAACCGTTCTCGTCGCGATAGTTGAGCACCGCGTTGAAGTTGGCGAAGTACGCGGCCAGCTCCGGTCCGTAGGGCTTGATGTAGGAGAGCATCGGGTTGACGTCCGCCAGCGTCGCCTGTGCGGTCGGGATGGTCGCCCGGACGTCGTTGGAGAACGTGGGCACCCGGTCGAGCGTCGCGGGCGCCTGGTCGAGGACGCCCGAAAGGGGTTCCAGCATCCCGCGCAGGTCCTTGGTGGTGGCGGGGAGCTCGCCCAGTGCTGTGGTGAGGCCTGGTCCTGCGGCACGCAGGTCCTTCGCGACCGGACCGAGCGCGACCGACAGGCTCACGAGCGAGTCGCTCGCGGTCTGCGTGGCAGCCAGCGTCTCTGGCGCCTCGCGGAGGGTGGCCTCGATCGCCCCGCGCTGACCCGCAGTCGCACCCGTGATCTGGTTGGCGTTGTCGACGAGGTCGGCGATCTGGCCCTCGCCGGTGTCGAGTGCCTGCAACACCTGCGATGTCTGCCGCGCGAGCTTGTCGAGGTCCTCGGACTGGGCAGCGATCGCGTCCAGAGCGGTGTGGCCCTCACGGCCGAGATCGCCCAGTCCGGTCATCAGCGTGTCGAGATCACCCTCCGCGCCGGACGTTCCAGCGCCCAGCGAGCGGAGCAGCTCCCTCATGTCGCCGCGCGATTCCTCGTCCAGGCTGGCGAGGACGTCACGCAGTTGCGCGCTGGGCCTCACCATGCCGGCGGGGAGCTCGGCGCCGGACGGGATCTCGGTGCCCTTGCCGGGGGTCAGGGCGAGGTAGGACTCGCCCACGAGCGAGCGTTCGGCGACCCGGAGCTCGGCTCCCTCGTGCAAGGGGGCGTACTCGTCGTCGAGCGCGAAGACGACCTCGGCCCCCTTGTCGCTCACCTCCACCGAACGCACCTGGCCGACCTTCACACCGGCGACCTGCACCTGTGAGGCCTGGACGAGGTTGTCGACGTCAGGGATCACGACCGTGGCGGTGTACTCCTCACTGTCGAGGACCGGACGCTTGGCACCTGTACCGCTGTACAGGATGAACATGATGATCGCGCAGACTCCGAAGAACACCGCGAGCGTCACCATGCGGCCCGTGCGCTGAAGTAGGAGGGTCTTCATCATCCTTCTCCTCTTCCCTGGTCAGGTGAATTGGGCAGTACGCCGGCACCCGGCAGCGGCACGATCAGGTGGCCACGGATGAGGCCGCCGTTGGCATCACCTGCACCGAAGACCGAGGAGGTGTTGTAGACGAATGCCTTCAGCGCGGTCAGGTAGTTCATGACCGTGCGCGTATCGTCGGGTAGCGGCGAGGTGATCTTCTCGATGTCGTGCAGCGACGTGGTCACATCTGCCACCAGCGGCCGCAGATCGGCCACGACCGGACGTGCCTTGTCGAGCACCGGCTTGGCGGCGTCGAGCGTCTTGCCGAGGTTCCCCACCGTCGATCGGAAGCGCTTCAGCGAGCCCGGAAGCGTGTCCGAAGCGCTGCGCAGGTTGTCGAGCGTCGGGTCGAGCTCCTCCGTCAGAGCCTGGGTGCTGTTCAACGCCGCGCGGAGGTCGCCTGTGAGGCCAGGCAACTCCTTGAGGCTCGCCCGCAGGGCTTGATCGCTGTCGGCGAGCACCGCGAGCGTCGCCTGCGTCGCGTCGGCGAGGCGTCCGATCCGCTCATCGTTGCGGCCGACCGCCGCGGAGATGTCCGAGAGCGCGCTGACCAACGCCGCGATCTTCTCGCGGCGGGTCCGCAGCGCCTCGGCGACCGGCTGCACGGCCTGAAGGGTGTCGTTGGTGGCGCCGAGGCCCTGCGGCAGGTTCTGGGGCGCCCGGGCCAGCGCCACATCGGATTCCACCAGCAGGTCCGTCAGCGCGAGCTGCGACCGCTCGTCGAGGTGCTCGAGGATCTCGTCGGCCTGCACCGGACGTGCGGTCTGGCTGACCGGGATGGCCTCGCCGTCCTGGAGCCTGCCCGCCGAGGGCGAACCCGGGTTGATCTCGACCTGCATCTCGTTGAGTGGGTTGTTGGGCCGCAGCACGGCACGGGCGTCACGGTAGACGTCGTACTCGCCCTCCAGCTTCATCGTGACCACGGCAGATCCACCGTCGCTCGCCTTCGCTGCGGTCACCTTGCCGACCCGCACGCCCGCCATGGTGACGGAGGTCTGAGCGCTCGGGTTCAGCCCAGGGACCTCGGCGAACTCGGCCTTGACGAGCGTGCTGTCGCTCCACGGCGTGGTGCCGCCCAGATACGACTTGATGATCGCGGCGGCCACCACGCCCAGCACCATCAGGACGGCCAGGGCCGTCACGTCTCGGCCAAGGCCGGGAACGGTCTTGATCCGCTCCCAGTACGCGGCCAGCCTGCCTTGCTCGTTCATCGCTCACTCCTGGGAACCAGTGGAAGGGTCAGTTCGGACGGGCCTTCGGGCGCTGACCCCAAGGCACCGTCGCTGTGTGACGGCGAGGAGCCGAGCGGAGGCGCCGGCTCTCCCTGGTTGGCGCCCTCCTGCGGTCCGGCGGGGAGCTGGTACCCCAGCAGCTCGAGGTACTGCTCGATCGAGTGGCCGATGATGCCGCCAGGAGTGCTCAGTCCGACGCCGGCCATCAGGCGACCGTGGGCACCGTTCTTGTCGTGGTACTTGAACACGTCGGCGGTGTCGGAAAGGAGGTAGCCGACCTCCTTGTAGAGCGGGTGGTCGTTGCCGCCTCCCTCGTAGACGCCGGTCCCGTGCCATGGAGACAGGACGGCCTTCTTCAGCGGCCCGTCGAGACGCTCGGCCACCGGTCCCTCGATGTCTTCGAGGACGGAGGTGGCGCGACTGACTCCGGGCCGCAGGTCCTCGACGAGGGGGCGAGCGTCGTGGGCCACGACACGCGCGTCCGCGATCACGGGCCGAGCCGTGACCAGCACACCGTCCAGCTCACGGAGGGTCGGCTCGAGCTCGCGCGCGGCAGGCCTGAAGTCCTCTGCAGTGGTCCGCAGCCGGTCGAGCGTCCCGTCGAGGTCAGCAAGACCTGCCTCGGTCACGCGCAGCGTCTCAGGCGCCTGGTCCAGAGTGCCGGCGATCGCCTTACGGTGGTCTGCGAGAGCAGTTGTCGTCACCGAGAGGTCGTCGATGATCGTGACGAGCTGACCTCGCTCGCGGGTCAACTCCGTCGCGGTGGCGTTGAGCCCAGTGACCAGACGCGTCAGATCCGTTGAGGGCTGGTTGCCTCGCAGCGCTCCGAGAACCTGGGAGGTGGGTTCCAAGGCGGCAGGAGCGCTGTCGAGCAGCTCCCCGACCTCGCGTTGGCCGCCGCGGTCGAGGGTCTTCTCCAGGCTGCCGACCGTGCCTCGCACCGACTCAGTGGCCTCCGGAGTCACGGCCGAGAGGACCTTGTCGAGCTCGACGGGGACGGTGGTCCGCTTCGCCGGGATGGTGGCGCCTTCCGCGGCAGCTCCGTCCTTGCCACCCTGGACC
The DNA here is from genome assembly GCF_042798275.1 of Nocardioides sp. NPDC057767. Lineage (NCBI taxonomy): Bacteria > Bacillati > Actinomycetota > Actinomycetes > Propionibacteriales > Nocardioidaceae > Nocardioides > Nocardioides sp. NPDC057767. Next base: position 92,995 of record NZ_JBHVKJ010000006.1, read on the forward strand.
AGCTCGACGTAGTACTTGCCGCCGAGCACCAGCGTGGGCCGGATGTTGGCCTTCGGCTGCGTGCCCAGCTTGTCGAGGGTGCCGTCGTCGAGCTTCATGACGACCTTCGCGGCATTACCGTCGGCCTGCTCGACGCCGGTCACCTTGCCGACCTCGACGCCGGCGAGCTTGACCACACTCTCATGCGGAACCAGCTTGTAGTCCTGCCGGAACTCCGCGCTGAGCGGCTCCCCCGAGGCGAGCGTCGTCTGCACCTTCGCCCGGTTGAAGGCGAACAGCGAGAAGGCCAGGAGCACCGCCATGACGATCACGCCGACAGTCTTCGGCGATGACAGGACCAACTTCGGACGAGACGTTGTCATCAGTTCACTCCCAAGGGCAGGCCGGGAGGCGTGAGGCCTTCGGCACGGTCGTTCTGCGCCTCGCCCGGGCGCGGGTACATGTTCTGCGGCAGGCTGGCGTCGCCGGATGCGATCAGTCCGCCGGTGACGGTGTTGACCCCTGGCGTCAGTCCGAGCCGTGCGTAGCGGACACCGGGCTGCGGTCCTTGTGAGACGAAGCTCCGGCCACGGAGGAACAGCGTGGCCATCTCGGGGGCGTACGGGGCAAGCACACCCAGCGGCACCTTGAGGTCGGCCAAAGCCTGGCGCACCATCGGGGCCAGCGGGCGCGCATCCGCGACCGTCTGGGTGAGGTCCTCGACCGCCGGGATCGCCGTCTTCGCGACCGGTGGGACCTGTTTCGCCACGGGCACCGACTCACGCAGGAAGCCGCGGAGGTCGCGTTCCGAGCGGCCTAGTGCGTCGGCTCCGGGACGCAGGGACCTCATCGCGTGCCCCGTGTCCGCCAGCGGGGTCTGGAGGCTGCTCATCGCACGCTCGGTGTGCTCGAGCGTCTGCGGCAGCTGGTCCACCGTGCGGCGGAGCGGCTCTCCCGAGTCGACGCTCACGGCGGCGAGTGTCTCCTGGCTGCGGTCCATCAGCTGGCGCATCTCCGACTCCCGGCCACGAAGCCGACCGGAGACGGTTTCCACGTTGTCCAGGAGCCCGACCAGATCTGTCTCGGGGGCAGCGAGGGCGGCAGATACGGCGCCGAGGTCGCCCAGGAGATCGGGGGCAGCCGCGAGGAGATGCTGGATGTCCTTGGCATGCCCGGCGACTCCGCCGCCGAGCGCACGCAGGGTCGAGGTCGCCGCGCTCCGCGTCTTCGGATCGAGCACATCGAGCAGCTGATAGACGTCTGCGGAGTCATCCGTCTGGCTGGCCGGGATCGGCTCGTCACCGATCTCTCCCGCCTCGGGCGTGCCCGGATCGAGCGCGACGAACTTGGTGGCCAGCGCGGACAGGTCCCACAGCTCGACGTGGGCGTCGCGGTATACGTCGACGTCGCCGTCGAGTTCCATGGTCACCAGGGCGGCGCCGTCCTGGTAGTCGATCGAGCTCACCCGGCCGATCCGCTTGCTGAACTGACGCACAGCGTCATTGGCACGAAGCGAGTGCACGTTGGAGACCAGTGCCTGGACCTCGGTGGTCTTGGCGAATGGCATCCCAGTCTGAGCCTTGAACGTCACGAACAGGATGCCGGCCAGCACGACCAGGACAATCAGTCCGGCCTTGAAGGCGAGGGCACGTGTCCGGAACTCCGGAGTCACCTTGATGCTCACTGCAGACCTCCCAGGAACTGCTCCACGAGGCTGCTCTCCTGTTTCGAGGAGAGGCCGGTGGCACTGTCGTCATCGGTTGCGGCACCGCCGAGCAGCCCGCCGATCGCATCGTCCTCGGCCGCGCCCTCGCGCGGTTTCTGCTCGATCTCCGGCGCCGTCGGCACCGGCAGGCCGTGCGCGGTGTCATCGGGGACGACCGGCGCGATCCCCGCAGCCGTGTCACCGATCGAGTTGGGCGAGAGCGGCACCATCGCCTTGAAGTAGTGACTGATCGCGTCGTAGTCGCTCGTTGCCAGCGACCAGCCCTCGGCAAACTCCATGAGGTCGGTCAGGCTCTTACCGCTCAGCGCGGTGCCCATGAGCTGGGCTCCCGATCGTGAGGTCGGGACGAGGTCCTTGCCGGCGGGGCGCAGTGCGGACACGACGGGTGCTGCCTCGGCAAGCAGCTGGTCGGCGCGCTCCAGCACGGGCGGAAGCGATCCGAGTGCCGGGTCTGCTGCGTCGGCGAACTTCTGCAGCTCGCCGCTGACGTCATCGAGGTCGTCGGTGATCGGCCGCAGGGACTTCAGGGTGCGACGTGTCGGCTCGGCTGTGCCGGCGAGCTCGGCGAGGGCCGCTCGGGCGCTGCGCAAGGTCTGCGGCAACCGGGCCAGCGCAGCCTGGAGGGCGGCCCGTTCCGAGGCGACGATCTCGAGGGACTGGGTGGCCGAGTCGACGAGCTGGTCCAGCTGACGGCCTTCGTCGGCAGCCACGGAGGACGCGACCGGCTGGGTGTTGTCCACCAGTCGGGTCAGCAGGTCATTCTGGTCCTCGAGGATCTCCGCCAGGTCGCTCGTCTGCTTCATCGCGGGGGCGAGGGCCGCAAGCGCCTCGTCTGCCTGCTTCCCACGACCCTGCAGACCTTCGCCCGTTTCGGTGAGCAGCGCCGAGAGGGCCACCGATGTCGGCGTGTCCACGGCGTTGAGCACATCCTGGAGATCGACCACCCGGTCCGTGTTCTTCGTGGGGATCGTCATCGCCGACATCAACGGTGCGTCCGGGCTGCCTCGGTGGAGCCGGATGAACCGCTCTCCAAGCAGGTCCTGGGTGGTGATGGTCGCCTTGGCGTCCTCGTGGAGCGGCAGGACGCTGCGGTCGATGCGCATCTTGACCTGAGCCTTCCCGTCGCGGAGCTCGACATCGGTGATCTTTCCGACGTCCACGCCGGAGGCCTTGACGACGTTGCCCGGCACAAGCGGACTGGCATCGTCGAACACGGCGACCAGCTCGGCCTGGTCATCATTTCCGCCTCGGCCCATCAGTACGAACCCGAGAACGGCGACCAGGCCCAGCGCCGTGATCACGGCGATCAAGGTCTTCTTCGTCATTTGATCTCACTCCCATTCGCGTCGGTCCAGGGCTGGCCCTCGGGCTGCCCCGGCGGCGGGGCGGGGTTCTGGCGGGCCGTCGGCAAGGGCACGGGGCTCTCGTTGACCAAGTTGGTGCCTGGGCCGAGCAGGCCTGCCCATGTGTGCCCCGCCCCGTCGTACGGGGCGAATGCCTGGCCCCAGTTGCCGACGCCACCGACGCCTTCTGGGGTGTAGGGACGCAGGAACGCGATCGCAGGTCCGACGTCGTCCACGAAGTTGTTGAGGGTGGGCACGACCTGGTGACTCGTATCGAGCAACCCTGGGGTCTGCGCGAGAAGCTCGTCTGCATCCGAGAGCAACGGGCGCAGCTCGGCCACCGTCGGCCGCAGGTCGACCAGCGTCGGTGCCAGGTTTGCGCTGACGCTCGGAAGCAGCTGCGTGGAGGGACGCAGGTCCTCGAGCAGGTCCACGGTCGGCTCGGTCGCGCCGGGCACCTTGCGGAGGGTGCCCTGCGCAGTCTGGAGGACTCGTGGAAGGCGCCCCAGGGTCTCGTTGAGCTCCTTCTCCTCGCGCGCGGTCGCCTCGGAGATCTCGTTGAGCTGCTGCACCGTGTTCGCGATGCCGTCCTTGCGTGAGGCGGCCGCGCCGGTGAGCTCGCTGAGCTGTGTGACGAGGGCCCGGATGGCGGGGCCGTCCTGGCCGACTGCCTGGAGCACCTCCCCGAGCGCGCCGACGGCTGCCGAGGCGCCCCGGATCGTGTCACGCGTCTCGTCCTCTCGACCGCCCGCGGTGTCGTTAAGCTGACCGATGAGCGTCGTGAGGCGCTTCCTGGTCGGTTCGTCGAGCGCCTGCAGCACCTGGTCGACCTCGACCTGTCGCGAGGTGCCCTCGACGAGAGCTCCTTCCGGGAGCGCGGCATTCTTCGTCGGTCCGGGATAGATCGTCAGGACTCGCTCGCCCACCGCCGAGACCCACTCGACCCGAGTGGTGCTCCCGTCATGGAGCGGCGCGAAGTCCTCGTCGACGGACACCGTGACGATCGCCTTCCCGTTCTTGACGTCCAGGGCGGTGATCTTCCCGGCGTCATGCCCGTTGATCCACACCGAGCTCCGCTCGGACAGCTGAGCCGCCGAGGGCATCACCAGGTCGACCTCGTAGTCGTCCCCACCCATCGTGGCCAGGCCGCCAACCAAGACTGCCCCTACACCTGCCAGGGCCAGCCATCGCATTCGTCGCATCGTCGTTCAGTCCATTCCGAGGGGGCCGACGGAGTCTCCGGACAGGAACTGCCGCACGAAGGGCATGTCCGAGTTGAAGGCCTCCTCCGTCTCGCCGTAGTGAATGAGCTTTCCTTGCCAGACCACGCCCACGTAGTCACTGACCTTGCGGGCGGTCCGGATGTCGTGGGTCACGAGCACGTAGGTTCCACCGTGCTCGGCGTGCATCTTGAGGATCAGGTCGTTGAGCAGGCTGGTGCGCACCGGGTCGAGGCCGGAGTCGGGCTCGTCGAACATCACGACACTCGGGTTGAGGACCAGGGCGCGTGCGAAGCCGGCACGCTTCTTCATTCCGCCAGACACCTCGCCGGGGAACTTCGTGACTGCCCGGGCGAGTCCCACCTCGTCCAGGTGACCCATCACGATCTTGCGGATCTCCGACTCGCGCTTGGTGGTGTGCTTGCGCAGCGGGAACGCGACGTTGTCGTAGATGTTCATGGAGCCGAAGAGCGCGCCGTCCTGGAACAGGATTCCCATCCGCTTGCGGATCTCCTGCCGCTCCTTCGCGTTGATGCTCCACATGTCCTGCCCCAGCACCTCCACCACCCCGGAGTCAGGCTCGAGCAGGCCGACGATGTGCTTGAGCAGCACGCTCTTGCCCGTGCCCGAGGGACCCAGAACCGTGGTGATCGCGTCGTCGACGAAGTTCAGGTTGAGCCCGGTGAGGACGTCGAAGGAGCCGAACGACTTCTTGACCTCCTTGATCCGGACGCTGTGGTCCAGGTTGGGGTCGTGGTCGACGATGACGCCCTGAGAGTAGATCTCCTCGTACGAGCGGTCCTCGTCGAGGCTGGCGGTGTGAGAGGACATGCGGGTTTCCTTTCGGTGGAGTCCGAACCAGACGTGCCGTCAGAAGCTGATCGGTGCTCGTGTCAAGGCGCCGAAGAAGAGCTGTTGGAAGACCGCGCCGAGCACGCTGACGATGACGAGGTTGATCACCATCGACTTTGCGGTGGCCTTGCCGACCCCCACGGGGCCGCCGCTCGCGTTGAAGCCGTAGTAGCAACCGACCAGGACGATGAGGAGGCCCATGATCGTGCCCTGAAGCAGTGAGAGCAGGAGGTCCTGCTGGGTCGTGAACGACCAGAACACCGACAGATAGCCGCCACCAGAAACGCTGTGGAACAGGTAGACGTTCATGTAGTAGCCCAGGATGTACATCAGGCCGGTGCCGGTGACGAACATGAACGGCGTGACGATGATCATCGCGAGCACCCGAGTGTTGACGAGATACGCCCGGGAGTCGAGTCCCATGACGTCGAGGGCGTCGATCTCTTCGCTGATCCGCATGGAGCCGAGCTCCGCGACCAGGCCGCACGCGACCTTGGCCGAGAGGATCCACCCCCACATCTCCGGAGCGACGGTGTAGTCGCCGGTCGAACTGAACACGGCGGTGTAGCCGCCAGCGCCGAGCTGGGCGAGCAGGTAGTGCGCCTCCAAGGCGATCTCCGCGGCGAGCATGCACATCATGAACCAGATGATGAACGTGCTCTTGAGGATGATGATCCCGGCCTGGCGCAGCACCTCCGTGCCGTAGTGCCGGACGTCCGGCATCGACTTGACGATCTGGATGCCGAACAGCGCGATGCCACCGAGATCGGCGATCAGCGAGCTTCCGTCGCTGTAGCCACCCATGCCACCCGAGCTGTTGACGCTGAGCTCTGGGCCCTCGTCCTCATCGGTGGTGGGGTTCGTGACGTGCGTCGTGGTCATGTTCTTCCCCTACCTGCTGATCAGCATCTCGGGGTTGAGCCCGAGCATGGTGGCGTTGACGATGAAGTTGACGACCCAGACGGCGGCGAACGAGAGGACGACCGCCTCGTTGACCGCTCGGCCGACGCCCTCGGCCCCACCCTTGGCGTTGAGCCCCTTCTGCGCGGAGACCACGCCGATGAAGAGGCCGATCAGCGTGCACTTGACCGTGGTGCCGACGAGCTCGGGCACCGTCATGGAGCCCAGCAGGTTGCCCAGGAAGGCGCCGGGAGACGTGGTGCCGAGCCAGGTCGCGGAGATCATCGCCATGCTCATGCCGAGGAGGCTGCCGACGATGTTGAAGGCGACCATCATCACGGTGATCGCGATGACGCGCGGCAGCACCAGGGTGCGGATGGCGTCGATGCCGAGGACGGTGAAGGCGTCGAGCTCTTCGCGGATCTTCCGGGCGCCGAGGTCGGCCGTCATCGCAGTGCCCATGACGCCCGCGACGGCCATGCCGGTCGCGAAGGGCGAGATCTCACGGAGGCTGGCGAAGACGAAGTAGGTCCCGAGCCGGTTGCCGGCGCCGAGGAGGCCGACCAGGTCGTAGGCGTAGTTGGCGATCAGGAACGAGAATCCGCCCACGGCCAGCGTGACCGGGAGCCAGCAGAACTGCAGCATGTAGAACATCTCGTCGCGGGTCGCGGTCCAGTAGCCCCGGGGCTCCTTGACCGCGGTCTTCACGAGATAGCCGAGCAGCCTGCCCGCCTCGCCCATGTCGACGAGGATGCGTTGCACGCCCGCCGGGGCTCGGTGCATCATCCGGCCCGATGGCGTCAGCGGCCGCTGTGGTTGCTCAGCCGCCGGGGGCGGCTGGGTGTCGAGGGCCATCAGAAGGCCCCCTGCATCGGAAAGTGGTCCAGGTGCCGGAACTCACGCTGGAAGTAGAGGAGGGCCGGCCGGTCATCCACATCGATGTCGAGCACCTTGGCGACGAGGATGGTGTGGTCACCTCCGTCGTACCGCTGGTGTGCCTCGCACTCGATGAGCACGGCTGCATCGACCAGTACGGGAACACCGCGGTGGTCGGGCACGAACTCGCCGCCGGCGAACTTGTCCACCCCCTTGGTCGCGAACCGGGTCACGAGGTCGACGTGGGCAGCACCCGCGACCTGGATCGACCACTGGTCGTTGTCGATGAAGGCGTCGTGGCACTGCGCGGTCTTGGCGAGGCAGACCAGCACCAAGGGCGGGTCGAGCGAGACGGAGCAGAACGAGCTCGCCGCGAATCCGCGCGGCTCGCCGTCCGGGCCGGCCGTCGTCATCATGGTGACGCCGCTGGGAAAGGCCGACATGGCCGCACGGAACTTCTGATCGACGTTCGTCGGGGGGGTCACGGTGCTGGTCATGATGCTCTCCGTTCCGGCGCGCAGTTGGCGCCGAGGTCATGGTCGAGTCGGGATCCTGAGCGGTTGGTCACGGCGTGGAACTCGCCGTGCAGGGTCGACATGCGAACCCGCACGACGTCGGCGACCGAGAGAAGCACCAGGCCGTGGTCGCCCGCGAAGCGCACCAGGTCCGGCATCCGCGCCATGGTGCCGTCGTCGTTGGTGATCTCGGCGAGGACTCCGGCCGGCTGCAGGTCTGCGAGCCGGCACAGGTCGACCGCGGCCTCCGTGTGCCCTGCCCGCTGGAGGACTCCCCCGGGACGCGCCCGAAGCGGGAACACATGTCCCGGCCTGGTGAACAGATCGCCCCCGAACCGGGAGTCGGCAAGGGCGCGCGCGGTGGCCGCCCGGTCCAGGGCGGAGATGCCCGTCGAGGCCGGGTTCGCAAGGTCCACGGATACCGTGAACGCGGTCCCGCGTGGGTCGCTCGCGGCCTCGACCATGGCCGGCAGGCCGAGCTGATCGAGCCGGCTGCCGGCCATGCCGACGCACACCAGGCCACTGGTGTGACGGATCACGAAGGCCATCGACTCCGCCGTCATGTGCTCGGCGGCGAAGATCAGGTCGCCCTCGTTCTCGCGGTCCTCGTCATCGAAGACGACGACCCCCCGACCGAGAAGCAGCTCACGGCAAGCCGCCTCGACGAGGTCTTTGCTGCTCGCTGACACGTGCTGGCGCATGACTGCTCCTCGGTCAGAGTTGCGCGGTCAGGCGGGGGTGCCGAGGACGAGGCCGTACGCCTTGTTCTCGACGCCGCCCGAGCGGTCGACGGAGATGTACTTCTGCTCCGTGTACTGGTCCAGGGCGTTGGGGCCACCCTCGCGACCGAGGCCGCTCTGCTTGTAGCCGCCGAAGGGGTACGCCGGGTGGAGGACATGCCAGTCGTTGACGTAGACCATGCCGGCCTCCAGCTGGCGGGCAACGTCGAGGACGCGCGCCTCGTCGGTGCCCCAGACACCCGCGGACAGGCCGTACTCGGTGTCGTTGGCGATCGCCACGGCCTCCTCGACGGTCTCGTAGCTGAGAACACTGAGGACCGGTCCGAAGACCTCCTCGCAGGCGACCGTCATCTCGGGAGTGACGTCGGTGAGGATGGTCGGCTCGACGAAGTAGCCGTTGGCGAACTCGTCGCCAGCCGGGGCGGACCCGCCGATGGCGACCTTGGCGCCCTGCGTCTGGGCCTTGGCGATGTGTGCGAGCACCCGGTCACGCTGCTCGGCGGTGATCAGCGGACCGATGTCGGTGGCGAGCTCGAGCGGGTCGCCGATCTTCATCGTGGCCACCCGGGCGACCAGCCGCTCGACGATCTCGTCCTTGCGCTCGCTCGGGACGAGCAGTCGGGTGCCGGCCTCGCAGGCTTCACCGTTGTTCGCCATGCAGGCGTAGATGGCGCCGTCGATGGCAACATCGAGGTCGGCGTCGTCGAGCAGGATGTTCGGGCCCTTGCCACCGAGCTCGAGGGTGACCCGCTTCATGTTGTCGGCGGAGGCGCCGAGGATGCTCTTGCCGACCTCGGTGGAGCCGGTGAAGCCGACCTTGCGGACGTCGGGGTGCTGGCTGAGGCGGGCGCCGGCGTCGTGGCCGTCGCCGACCACCACGGTGAGGACGCCCTTCGGCAGGCCTGCGGCCTCGAACTCCTTCATGAGCTCGAGCGCGAGCAACGGCGCGTGCTCGTCCGGTTTGAGGACCACGGTGTTGCCGGCGGCCAGCGCTGGGGTGACCTTCCAGACGATCGTCAGCAGCGGGATGTTCCAGGGCACGATCGCGCCGACGACGCCGAGCGGCTCGCGGCGGAGGATGCCCTCAGCCGGGACCGGGCCGATCTCCGGGCCGGCCTTCTCGAACTCGTACTCGAGGGTCTGGGCGGCGACGGACTGCATGTTGGCGATCGAGAGGCCGACATGCAGCGCGCCGGTGACGCGGATGGTCGCGCCGTTCTCTCTGCTCTGCAGGGCGGCCAGCTCCTCGATGCGACCGGCCAGGCTTGCGGCGACCGTGTTGATGATCGCGGCACGCTCGGCCGGCGGCGTGTTGCGCCAGACACCGCTCTTGTCGGCGGCCTTCGCCGCGGCGACCGCCGCGTCGATCTCGGCAGCGCCACCCTTCGCCACGGTGGCCACGAGCTCGCCCGTCGCGGGGCTGCGCACCTCGAGGGTCTCGTCGGTCTCGACGATGTCGCCGTTGATCTGGAGGGGGTAGTGCGGAACGCTCATCGGATACTCCTGTTGGTGGTGGTTGTCTCAGCCGACCTGGCGGTCGCGGCCCTGCCAGAAGGGAGCCCGCAGGGTCTTCTTGTCGACCTTGCCGGCGGGGTTGACGGGCAGCTCGTCGAGGAAGTCGACGGTCTTGGGCGCCGAGACCGGCCCCAGGGCCGCCTTCACCCGAGCCTTCAGCCGCGCCACCAGCTCGTCGCCGGCGGTGCTGCGGTCCTTGACGACGACGAAGGCGTGCACCGCCTCGCCCCACTTTTCGTGCGGGATGCCGACGACGGCGACCTGTGCGACGTCGGCGTCCTCGAGGAGCACGTCCTCGACCTGGCGCGGGAAGACGTTGAACCCGCCGCTGACGACCATGTCCTTCTTGCGGTCGACCAGGTAGAGGAAGCCGTCGTCGTCGAGCCGGCCGATGTCGCCTGTGTGCACCCAGCCGCCACGGAGCGCCTCGGCGTTGCGCGACGCGTCGACGTACCCGAGCATCTGGCCGAGCTGCTTGGAGCAGATCTCGCCGATCTCGCCGACCGGGAGGACGTTGTCCTCCTCGTCCTGGATGGTGACCTGGGTGAACGGCAGCGGACGGCCGCCGGATGCCAGTCGCCTGACGTCCTCGTCGGTGTCGACCCGGTGGTCGGTCTTGCGCAGGCAGGACACGTATCCGGGCTCGGTGCCGGCGTAGGTCTGGATGAAGATCGGGCCGAAGACCTCGAGCGCGTCCTTGAGGCGGTCGGGGGCGATGGGCGAACCCGCGTAGATCATCGTCTGCAGCGAGGAGAGGTCGTAGGAGTCACGCTTCGGGTGGTCCACCAGCATGTAGATGATCGTCGGAACGACCGCGGTCGCCGTGACCTTCTCGCGCTCGACGGCGGAGAGGAGCGTCTCGACCTCGAGCCCCGGCAGCATCACGTTGGTGCCTCCCCGCAGGAACGTCGGGTGGACGAAGATCTGGGTGAAGTGGGTCAGCGGGGCGCCGTGCGCGAAGACCTCCCCCTGCTGGATGTCACCGATCTCGAGGCCGGCGGTGATGCTGTAGTGACACCAGGTGAAGTGGGACTGGACGACGCCCTTGGGCTCGCCGGTGCTGCCGGAGGTGAAGAGCACGTACGCCTCGTCGTGCTCGTCCAGCGCGACGTCAGGCCGCTCGGTCGGCTGGCCGGAGACCAGGGCCTCGAACGCGTGGTCAGCGGAGGATTCGACGTCGCCGCCGACGCGGATGAAGCGACCAAGCTTCGGCAGCTCGGCCCGCATCTCCTCGACCACGGCGTCGAACGAGGAGTGGTAGATCAGCGTGGTGGCCTCGGTCTGGTCGAGGTTGGCGCGGTGGACGGCGGCTGCCGCCCGACCGGGCATCTGCACGAGGACCGCGCCGGCCTTCCAGATGCCGTGCTGGCTCGGGATGAACTCCAACGTGTTGGGGAGCAGCAGCCCGACGCGCTCACCCTTCCGCACGCCGAGGGAGACCAGTGCGTTGGCGATCTGGTTGGACCAGTCGCGCAGCTCGCCGTAGGTGATCCGCCGGTCTCCGTCGACGACGGCGACGGAGTTCGTGTAGTACCCGCATGCCCTGTCCAGGACGTCTGGCATCGTGCCCCACATGGCCCCTGCTCTCTGCTGCATTGTCGCTACTGGTGTTGGTCGCGCGGTGGTGACCAGGTGCTCTTTGCCGGCCACCACCGCGGTCCTCCGAACCTAGATCTGGCGGTGTGACGTGGGCGACACCTCAGGGGAGGAACAGGCCCCTCCCATGGGGTGACCCACTTCACAGAGCGGAAAAATGACTCGTGGCCGGAGACCTGTCGGTCTCCGGCCACGTGGGGGTCGCGCGTAGGTCAGCCCAGCGAAGCCGGGTCGAACCCTTCCTCCCAGTAGTGCGGCGTGATCAGCGCGACGCCGAGCTCCTGGAAGACGGGCACCTCAGCGACGAAACTGGACTCCATCTCGATCTTCCCGTTCGCGTCGAAGTCGAGGAACGCCGATCCCTTGGTCCGGAGCGTCTTGCCGTTGGTCGGCAGGCCGCAGTAGCTGTCGGCGCCCTTGAGTTCCCAGTCGAAGTGGATGAGCATGTGGCCGTTGCCCGGGAGTACGTCCGTGACCGTGAACTTGTGGACCCCGGCACCACTCGTCTCGTCGCTGTTCACGTATCGCGCCATGCCCTCCGCGAACTCAGCGTCGGTCGTGATGGTGTCGAGCTCGTGGTCCTCGACCTTACGGCTGTCGATGGCGAAGTGCCTCGAGGCGGCGTACAGCTCGCGGTGCGCGTCCAGGTCGGTGGTGCGGGTCTCCGCCCAGCGCTTCGCGTATTCGATGTCGGTCATGTCTGTTCTCCTAAATCAGGCCGGGACGGCGGTCTTACCGAGCGGGCGGGGGTTGTCGGCGCCGGGGTACCCGATCTGCTCGAGGATTGTCGAGATCTCCCACCAGGACGACTCGCGGACGATCAGACCGTCATCGTTGTACTGGTGGAAGGTGTGGCCCTGGCACACGAACGGCTTGTTGGCGACGTCAAGGCCGATGAAGTTCGTGCAGTCCTCCGGGCCCCACTCCCAACGGATGAGACCGCTCTTGTGGTCACCCCAGTAGCCGCGGATCCGGAAGTTGTGCACGCCCAGGCCGTTGGTGCGGTCCTTGTTGGCGTACAGGTCGAAGATCCGCCCGAGGTCGCCCTTGTCAGTGATCCCGAACTGGTCGAGGATCGGGTCCTCGAAGACGAAGTCGTCCGCGTACAGCGCGGTGATCACCTCAGAGCTCTCGCGGAATGCCTTCAGCCACTTGATGGCGAACGCGTAGTTCATTGATCTCTCCTCCATTGGGACTTCTCGAAGAGGTTCGACATTCTGCGCGCCGCAACCCCACTTATGAAGGTATGAGCAGGGAGTGACGTACGCCTCACACCACGGGATGATCAGCACTGCCCGTAGGAGTGGACAGCTGGGGTCACGGTGCCGATCTGAAAGCTGCTTCGGAGACCCGAAATCGACGTCGGCCCGCCCCCGGACAGGGGCAGGCCGACGTCGGCTGTGCGGTGAGATCAGTCGTCGAGCTCCTCCGGGGCGAGCAGGTTCTCCCCGATGTAGGTGCGGGACTGGTCTGCGTTCAGCGGCTGGAACATCGAGGCGGCCGAGTCGCGGTAGAGGCGCTCGAAGATGGCACCCTTCTTGAACGACGACCCGCCGACCATACTCATCGCGTGCTTGCTCATGTGCATGACATTCTCGGCGATGAACGTCTTGGCCAGACCGATGTACGGGAAGCGCAGCTCGATCGGCCAGTTGTCGTCATAACCCTCCGAGACCTCGGTGCAGGTGCGGTAGAGCACACGACGGGAGAGTTCGTAGCGTGAGGCCATGTCGCCGATGCCGTCGATGATGTGTCCCACACCGGAGACCTTGACGTCCGATGCGACGACCGCGCCGAACACGGCGCCCAGGGTCTTCTTGGAGAGGACCGCACGCGACTCCTCGAGGATGCGCGCCTGCATGCCCAGGTAGATGCTGGCGAACATCAGCGACGCCCACTCGAGGACGCCGAAGGCACCCGAACGCCATTCGCAGATGAAACCGTCCTCGGGCACGTAGTAGCCGTCGAAGACGATGGTCTGGGTGCCGGTGGCATGCATGCCCAGCGCGTTCCAGGTCTTCTCGATACGGACGCCATCGCCCTGGCCGTTCTCGTCGACCTTGAAGTCGCCGATGAAGAACGACTCGGCGTTGACCCGCTCCTCGAAGTCCTCGGGCAGGTTGCCCTCGGCGTCGGTGATCGTCGCGTTGGTCGTCACGATGTCGGAGGCTTCGCAGAGCGTGCCCCACACCTTCTTGCCGTAGAGCTTCCAGCCACCCTCGGGCTGCGGGACAGCCTTCATGTCAGCGAGGCCGCTGAAGCCGGCGCGCTGCTCGGAGAACGGGCCGAACATGATGTCGCCGTCGACCACGCGTCCCAGCCAGTGCTTCTTCTGGGTCTCGCTCATCAGGCTCATGGTGATGCCGACCATGATGTAGTGCATGTTGTAGGAGAGGGTGATGGCCGAGTCGCCCCGGGAGAGCTCGCTCACCACGCGCGACGTGTCGAGCAGGTCGCCGCCCAGGCCGCCGTACTCCTTCGGAACGGACAGCGCTCCTAGCCCGCTCTTCTTGAAGGCCGCGATCGAGGGGAATGCGAACGTGTTCTCCTCGTCGTACTTCGGGCCGATCTCACGGAAGAACTGCGAGAGCTCCTGCGCCTTGGCGAAGGCGCCCTCGAACTCGTCCTCGGTCATCTTGTCAGTCATGTTGGCTCCTGCTCGTGTCATTGCCGGGAGGGTGGAAGGACCGGCCGTCAGTCGACGAGCAGGTCGGTGCGGCCGGCCTCGGCGAGGATGGCCTTGTACGTCTCGAAGATCGGGTCGGTCAGCGGAAGCAGCGCGAGCGCCGTGGTCCGTTTGCCCTCGAGCCTGACCTTGCGCTGCGCCATGGCGAGGGTGAAGTTGAGCCTGCCCTGCCAGAACTTGTTGGCGTTGTCGGAGCTCATCCGGAGCTGGACCGTGGAGGCTGCCGCCTTCGCCGCATCCCCGGTCAGGACCTTCTGCCCCGGGAAGTCGACCAGGACATGGGCCTCGGGGTCGGTCTGCTGGATCAGGACGACGAGATTGCCGTCCTTGGTGGCTTCGACGAACTTCGGCTCGACGACGCAAGCCTCCATGGCCTTGCCGATGAAGGCGTAGACCTCGTCAGCATCCTTGAACGTACTCAACTGTGTACCTCCTGATCGGGCCCACTGGGCGGACGGGGGCCGGATACCGGCCTCGTTCAAACGTAGGTTCCGCCGCCCTCCGGGGCGTCCTCCCGTAGTGGGGGGTTGACCGTCCGACGGGGTGTTCTTGCTCGCCGTGACCTGCAGAATCGTGCGTCAGGCCCGGGTCAGGCCCGCACCGACGATGCCGGCTCCGGAGCGACCTCCGGCTCGCCGGAGCCGATCGGGTCGGGCAGGAACCTCGTCAGGCCGTTCACGACCGCCGCGCACATCGCGATGGTCAGGAACGTGGCGGCCCAGACGAGGCCGCGCGAGAACTCGGCCCCATCGAGGTGCAGCGCGATGATGATCGGCGCACCGATCCCGAAGTTGGCCGCGAAGAAGGTCATCGGGAAGACGATGAACAGGCTGGTGAGCCCCCACGCGGACTCGACCCGGCGCCAGATGTGCACCGCGACGATCGTGAAGAGCACGACCTGGGTGCCCTCGAGGACGCCGATCACCAGGGGGTAGTTCCAGATCCGAAGCTCGTACGGGCCGTAGTAGGTGTAGACGTCGGTGCCGGTGCCGATGACCTCGAAGACGCACGAGGCGGCGATCTCGGCGGCCCAGATGACGAACAGCCCCTTGCCACCCAGCCTGCCTTGGTAGATCCGACGGCCGGCATAGAGGCAGGCGCTGGCGTAGAGGATGACGTAGCCGCTGTGCGACCAGTTCGGCTGCACCACACCGAACGCCGTGAAGTGCGACCACATCGCGCCGGGCTCCCCGTTGTGGGCGTCGTAGAACCAGAGGTCGAAGGCCACGTCGTAGAGGGGCTCGGCGTAGGCGGCAACGCCCGCAGCGAGACACGCGATCAGGTAGAACGGCGTGCGCTGTCGCACCCACATCGTCACGGCGATGGCGAGCATCACCGCCACGATCGCCCAGCTCGCCCAGGTGAAGATCTGTTGCCACACCAGGCTCAGCTCGTGGTTGATGACATCATCTGGCATTCGACCCATCGTTTCGCTCCTGTCACAGGCTGTCGACGCGACCGGACGGGCCGCGTCACGCGTCCTGACGCTAGATGTGTTGCCTGGGCGTGACCTTCCCTCCACAGGGGTGAACTCGCCATCCCTCGGAGTGGAGTCATGGCGGACTTCATTGACCTCGTCAGACAGGTCCGCTCTATTGGTCGGACGTCCTGGGAGATGTCCAAGAGGCAAGTGAGTCACTGCAAGTCCTGATCCGCTGCCCGTGTGTGACCATCCCCGCTTCGATCAACAGAGAGCAGAACAGTGAACAGGATCGGCGTAGTCGGTTGCGGCCTGATGGGCGCGGGCATCGCGGAGGTCTCGGCACGAGCCGGGATGGAGGTGGTCGTCGTGGAGTCGAGCGCGCCGGCGGCCGAGGCCGGACAGGCACGTCTGACGAAGTCGCTGAAGCGCGCAGAGGACAAGGGCAAGATCGGCTCGGCCGCCGCGGTGCTGGAACGGATCCGGCTCGAGATCTCGCTCGACGCGCTGGCCGACCGCGAGGTCGTGGTCGAGGCGATCGTCGAGGACGAGCAGGCCAAGACCGACCTGTTCACTCAGCTCGACAAGATCGTCGAGTCGCCAGACGCGATCCTCGCCTCCAACACCTCATCGATCCCGATCATGAAGCTCGGCGTCGCCACCACGCGTCCTGAGAACGTGATCGGCATCCACTTCTTCAACCCTGTCCCGGTGCTCAAGCTCGTCGAGCTCGTCCCGTCCCTGATCACCTCGCCCGACGTCACCGAGAGGTCGCGTAGGTTCGTCCAGGATGTCCTCGGCAAGGAGGCGATCGACTGCCCCGACCGCGCCGGCTTCGTGGTCAACGCACTGCTGATCCCGTTCGTCCTCTCGGCGATCCGCATGCTCGAGTCGGGGTTCGCAGATGCTGAGGACATCGACCGCGGACTCGTGCTCGGGGCGGCCCACCCGCAGGGCCCGCTGGCCCTGGCGGACCTGATCGGGCTCGACACCACCAAGGCAGTCGCGGACTCCCTCTACGAGGAGTTCAAGGAGCCCCTGTACGCCGCTCCTCCGCTGCTGCTCCGCATGGTCGACGCCGGTCTCCTCGGCCGCAAGGCCGGCCGCGGCTTCTACAACTACTGAGGCAGGCAGACCATGACGAGTACGTCCGATTTCGACATGTTCCGGATCAGCGAGGAGCACGGCTATCTCCGGGAGGCGGTGCGTGCGCTTGCCGAGAGCAAGATCGCGCCCGAGGCGGCTCAGGTCGACGAGAACAGCACCTTCCCCCAGGCCGCGTACGACGCGCTACGTGCCGGGGACTTCCACGCCCCCCATATTCCTGAGCAGTACGGAGGCGCCGGCGCCGACGCGCTCGCGACCTGCATCGTCATCGAGGAGGTGGCCCGCGCGTGTGCCTCCTCCTCGCTGATCCCCGCGGTGAACAAGCTGGGGACGATGCCGCTGCTGCTGGGGGCGTCGGAGGAACTGAAGGCCACCTACCTCCCTCCCGTCGCGCGCGGCGATGCGCTGTTCGCCTACGGGCTCTCCGAACGCGAAGCCGGCAGCGACACGGCGTCCATGAAGTGCCGCGCCACCCGGGCAGGCGACGACTGGGTCCTCAACGGCCAGAAGTCGTGGATCACGAACGCCGGCGCGGCCGAGTACTACACCGTCCTCGCCGTCACCGACCCCGACGGGCGCCGAGGCGCGAACGTCACCGCGTTCGTGGTGGAACGCAACGACGAGGGCTTCACGTTCGGCGCTCCGGAGCGGAAGCTGGGCATCAAGGGGTCCCCGACCCGAGAGCTCCGATTCGACGACGTACGGATCCCGGAGGATCGGATGGTCGGCCGGGAGGGTGAGGGACTGAAGCTTGCCCTGCAGACCCTGGACCACACGCGCGTGACCATCGGCGCACAGGCCGTCGGCATCGCCCAGGGTGCCCTTGACCATGCGCTCGACTACGTGCGCGAACGCAAGCAGTTCGGCAAGAGGATCGGCGACTTCCAGGGCCTGCAGTTCATGCTCGCCGACATGGGGATGAAGCTCGAGGCGGCACGCATCATGGTGTACGTCGCCGCGGCGAAGTCGGAGCGCAGCGACCCCGACCTGTCGTTCTTCGGAGCGGCTGCGAAGTGCTTCGCCTCCGACGTCGCGATGCAGGTCACCACCGATGCCGTTCAGCTCCTCGGAGGATGCGGCTACACGCGCGACTTCCCCCTCGAGCGCATGATGCGTGACGCCAAGATCACACAGATCTACGAGGGCACCAATCAGATTCAGCGACTGGTCATGGCACGCGCGTTGCTCGCACGCTGAGATTCCGGCCTGCCCTACACGGAACCGGGTGAACGGTGGCAAGATCCGTCGTCGTGGGCATCACGAACACGAGCGGAGTCACCGACCTGGGCGCGCTGGCACACGGTGCGGCAGTGCTGACCGGTGACCCTGACCAGAGTCCGCTCGCCGTCGTCGATCTCGACGCCGCCCGCGACGCGCCTCCCGAGCTGGTCTCCCGCGCCTGCAGCGAGCAGTCCAAGCCCACCGTAGTGACGGTCGGCATCGCCACGGAACCAGTCTCGCCGAGCCTCGCGCCGCTGCTCAAGGCCCTCACGACAACTCTGGCCCCGGCTGGCCCGGGTCACGCCTGGGTGCCTGCCGACACTGACGCACTCGAGCGCATCAGCGCAACCGTTCGGACAGCGCCTACCGCGGCGCTGACCCTTGCGAATCTCCTGCGCATGGCCCCTCGAGGAACGGTGGCCGATCACCTCCAGTTGGAGTCTCTGGCCTACTCGACCCTTCTCGCCGGATCCGAGTTCCGGGCCTGGCGAGCCCGTACACCGACCGCCCCCGTGCCCGACGACAGCCGGCCGGTCCTGCTCGACCGAGACGGCGACATTCTCACCATCACCCTCAACCGACCCGAGCGTCATAACGCGTTCGGCCGGGCGGTCCGCGACGGGCTCATCGAGGGTCTGGAGCTGGCCCTGGCCGACGACAGCCTGAGCAGCGTCGTGCTCCGCGGGGCAGGCCGCTCCTTCTGCTCCGGCGGCGACCTCGCCGAGTTCGGGACCGCCGCGGATCCCGCCGCCGCCCATCTCGTACGCCTCGGACGCAGCGCTGGACGACTGATGCACGAACTGGGAGACCGGGTCCGGGTCGAGGTCCATGGGGCGTGCATCGGTGCGGGGGTGGAGGTGCCGTCGTTCGCAGCCGAGGTGGTGGCGCGCGACGATGCGTTCTTCCAGCTGCCCGAGCTCGCGATGGGCCTCATCCCGGGCGCGGGTGGGACGGTCTCGTTGACGCAGCGGATCGGACCGTGGCGTACGGCGTTCCTGGCCCTGACCGGGGACCGGATCGGGGTGGGGACGGCACTGGAGTGGGGGCTGGTCGATGGCCGGCTCTGACCCGGTGGCAGCGTGGGCGGCCTCCGGCGCAATGGCGCTGACCGGCCGCCCGAGTGGCCCTCCGCTGCTTGCCCCCGGTCGCGCGGCCCTGCAGGTCCGCGAGCAGCTCGCCGGGCTGGGGTTCGAGATCCCCGGATTGCTCGGCGAGCGGGCGGCGTACGCCGGGCTGGGCCGCAACGGGCCGTGGTCGTGCGGCGGAGCGTTTCGAGTGCTGCCGGCGGAGGATGGGTACGTCGGGTTGTCGCTGGCACGGGAATCTGATGTCGACCTGGTCCCCGCCTTGGTCGCCGAGAGCGACAGCCGACCGGCGGAGGACCCCTGGTCTGCCGTGGCAGGCTGGCTGCGCGCTACGACGGCGGCGGAAGCCGAGGAACGGATCCAGCTGCTCGGCCTGCCCGGGGGCGTCGTACCCACGAACCCTCCGGCCGACCGGCCTGGCGTCGTCGTCACGACGATCGGCGACCGGGCGGTGCGCGAGCAGCCGCTCGTGGTCGACCTCACCAGTCTGTGGGCCGGGCCGCTGTGCGCCCATCTCCTCGGTCGCCTCGGCGCTCGGGTCATCAAGGTGGAGAGCACGGCCCGCCCCGACGGCGCCCGCTCGGGCCCACCCGCGTTCTTCGAGCTCCTCCATGCCGGCCATGAGGCGGTCCGGCTCGACTTCACCACCGAGCGCGACCAATTGCGTGACCTCGTCGCCTCCGCGGACCTGGTCCTCGAGGCCTCCCGGCCACGTGCGCTGCGCCAGCTCGGCCTCGACGCCGCCGACATCGTCGCGGGCGGCACGTGCTGGATCAGCATCACCGCTCGCGGGCGGGACTCCGACGCCGTCGGCTTCGGTGATGACGTGGCCGCCGCGGCCGGCCTCGTGGTTCCCGACGGCGGCGACCTGCTTCCAGCAGGCGACGCGCTCGCCGACCCGCTCGCCGGCGTGGCCGCCGCCGTCGCGGCACAGGCGGCCCTGACCGGGGAGGAGGCCATGCTGATCGACGTCTCCATGCTCCATGTGGCCAGCGAGGCCGCCACGGGCGGCACACCCGAGCATCAGGTCGTCCGGCGGCGGGATGGCTGGTGGGTCGAGTACGCGGAGGGTGCGGTCCCGGTCGCACCGCCGATGCCCCGGCAGGCGGACGGATGACGCCCCTCGTCATAGCCGACGTCGAGGTGGATGGCAGGCGCTGCGACGTCCACCTGGCCCACGGGCGAGTCACCGGGTTGCAGCCCCCACAGATCCACCGCAAGAGCATCGCCCAGGTGGTCGGCGGAGACGGCGGCGCGCTGCTGCCGGGCCTGCACGACCACCACATCCACCTGTTCGCCCTGGCCCGGGCCGCCGAATCCGTCGACTGCTCCCCCGCCGCCGCGCACGACACGTCCGGCCTCGTGTACGCACTCCGCCGAGCGCCCGCACAGGCCGGCTGGGTGCGCGGGGTGGGCTACCACGAGTCGATCTCCGGCCCGCTCGACCGGCACACGCTGGACCGGATCAGGAGCGACGTACCGGTGCGGGTCCAGCACCGCAGCGGCGCACTGTGGATGCTCAACAGCGCCGCGCTCGATCGGGTCCAGCACGTACTGGACGACACCGCCGATGTCGAGCGCGACGGCGACGGGAACCCCACCGGACGCCTGTGGCGCTACGACGACCGGCTCCGGCCGGCTCTCCCCCACTCACCCCCGGACCTGGCCGCCACGGCCCGGCGGCTGGCGTCCTACGGCATCACCGGGCTCACCGACGCCACCCCCGATCTCGACCCCGCGGCGGTCGACCTGCTCGCCGTCGCCGCCGACAGCGGCGCGGTCCCGCAGCGGCTCACCCTGCTCGGCGCGCCCACCGGCGCCGCGCTGCCCGCCGGCCTCACCGGCGGCCCGCGCAAGCTGCTGCTGCGCGATCACGACCTGCCCGACTTCGACGACCTGGCCGCGGAGATCGCCCACAGCCACCGAGCAGGACGCCCGGTCGCCGTGCACTGTGTCACCCGCGAGTCGCTGGTGCTCACCGTGGTCGCGCTCGAGGAGGTCGGAGCGCTCGCAGGCGACCGGGTGGAACACGCCGCCGTGGTTCCCGACGGCCTCGGTGCCGGCCTGGCGCGGCTCGGCGTGGCGGTCGTGACCCAGCCGGACTTCCTGCGCACCCGCGGGGAGGACTACCTCCGTGACGTCGACCCCGCCGACCTACCTCATCTCTATCCGTACGCCGGGCTGCTCTCCGACGGTGTTCGGGTCGCCTGCTCCAGCGACGCCCCGTACGGCGACCCCGACCCGTGGCGCGTCATCCGGTCGGCAACCAGCCGCGCCACCTCCCTGGGCCGGACCGTCGGCGCCGCCGAGAGGGTCAGCGCCGCGACGGCGCTCGCCGGCTACCTCAGCCCGGCCGACGACCCCGGTGGCGCACCACGCCGGATCGCACCCGGCCTGCCCGCCGACCTCGTGCTTCTCGACAGACCGCTCGCCGCAGCACTCGCCGCCCCGAGCCGCGACCACGTCCGGGCGGTGTGGATCGCCGGAGAGCCGACTGAGACGGGCCGGGCGTAGATATACGTACCATGTGTCAGATTCGACAATCTGACGGACGGCTTCATGGCCGCGCGTCCGTCTGGGATCGCTCCGCTGACACTGATCGAATATGGCGGTAGTGTCAGAAACAGTCAACTCCAAGGAGTCGCCATGACTGCCAGCGAGGACCACCTGGTCCGGATCGAGCGCGACGCCGACGTCGTGGTCATCACCCTCGACCGGCCCGGACGGCGCAACGCGATGAACGCCGACCTGGCCTCCGCGACCTGTGCGGCGATCGAGGCCGCCCAGGATGCCCGGGCGATCGTGCTGACCGGCGCCGGCCCGGCCTTCTGCGCAGGTCTCGACCTGCGCGACCCAGGGGTCGAGCGGATCACCGACATCCCGCCGTTCATCGCCACCACCGCCGCCTCACGGGTGCCGGTCATCGCGGCGGTCAACGGCCCCGCCGTGGCCGGCGGGCTCGAGCTTGCGCTGGCGTGTGACTTCATCGTCGCCTCCGAGCGCGCCCGCTTCGCCGACACCCACCTTCGCGTGGGCGTCTACCCCGGCCCTGTCGCGGTGCAGCTGCCCCGGCGGGTCGGCTCGGCCTGGGCCCGCGAGATGTCCTTGACCGGCAACTTCGTCGACGCTGCGACCGCTCTCCGGATCGGCCTGGTCAACCATGTGGTGTCGCCCGCCGAGCTGCTCGATGTCGCCGGAAGCCTCGCTGTCGCCATCGCAGACCAGGACCCGGCGATGGTCGCGGCCCTACGCCAGGACTGGCGCGAGAACGATGGCCTGCCCGCCGACGAGGCCCTGGAGCAGCACTACGAGCATGCCGCCCGCGGCGGATTCCACGGTGCCGTCGCATCCACGATCACCGAGCGCCGCGACCAGGTCCTCCGGCGCGCCCACGCCGATGACCGGCACGTGCGATGAAGCTGGGCTGGCACCTGGGCTACTGGGGCGCGACGCCGCCCCACGACGTACCCGCCACTCTCGCCGCAGTGGAGGCGATGGGCTACGACTCGGCGTGGACCTCGGAGGCGTACGGGTCCGACGCGCTGACGCCGCTGGCGTGGTTCGGCAGCGTCACGACCCGGCTGCGCCTGGGCACCAGCATCGCCCAGCTCTCGGCGCGTACGCCGACGGCAACCGCAATGGCGGCGATGACCCTCGACCACCTCAGCGAAGGCCGCTTCACCCTCGGCCTGGGAGTCTCCGGCCCGCAGATCGTCGAGGGCTGGTACGGCGCCCCGTTCCCGCGCCCCCTCGCCCGGACCCGCGAGTACGTCGACGTCGTCCGGCAGACCCTGGCCCGCGAGGACCCGGTCGCCAGCGCCGGCCCTCACTACCCGCTGCCGCACCCCGGCGGAACCGGTCTCGGCAAGCCGCTGCGGCTGATCACCCACCCGCGCAAGCCGGGGCCGCCGATCCTGCTCGCCGCCGAGGGCCCCCGCAACGTCGAGCTGGCCGCGGAGATCGCCGACGGATGGCTGCCGATCCTGTTCTCCCCCACGCAGGTCGACGACGCGCTCGACCAGCTGCGCCGGGGGTGGTCGAGGCCGGGCGCGCGACGCACGCCCGAGGACTTCGAGATACTGCCGATGGTCAGCGTGGCCATCGACGACGACGTCGAGGCCGCCGCCGACCGGCTGCGCCCCGCCATCGCCCTGTACGTCGGTGGGATGGGCGCCAAGAGCGCCAACTTCCACTTCGAGAAGTTCTGCCGGCTCGGCTACGAGCGCGAGGCCACCCGCATCCAGGACCTCTTCCTGGCCGGCCACAGGGGCGAGGCGGTCGCTGCGGTCACTACCGCGATGGTCGAGGAGATGTGCCTGGTCGGACCGAAGGAGAAGATCCGCGACGACCTCGCGGCCTGGCAGGAGTCTCCGGCCACCACTCTGCTGGTGTCCGGCGACCTGCCGCTGCTGAGGACGATGGCCGAGCTGGTGCTGTAGGTCAGACCGCCTCCGAGCGGAAGCGCTCCAGCAGCACCCGGCGCAGGATCTTCCCGCTCGGCAGCCTCGGCACGTCCTCGAAGGCCCACGAGCGCGGGATCTTGAAGCCGGCGACCTGCTGGCGGACGTACGCGGTGAGCTCGGCCTCGAGCTCGGGCCCGGGCACGATCCCGTCGGCGGGCGATACGACGGCGTGGACACGGTGGCCGAACTCCACGTCCGGCACACCGAGGACCGCGACGTCGGCGACCGAGGGGTGCAGGATCAGCGCCTCCTCGATCTCGCGGGGATAGATGTTCACGCCACCGGAGATGATCAGGTCGGTGCGCCGGTCGGCCAGGTAGAGGAAGCCGTCCTCGTCGACCCGGCCCAGGTCCCCGAGTGTCGACCAACCGCGCGCGTCGAAGGCGGCCGCGGTCTTCTCCGGGTCGCCGTGATACTCGAACGGGGACGCGTCGCTGAACCAGAGCTGGCCGACCTCGCCCGTCGGCAGCTCGCGGCCGCTCTCGTCGCAGACGTGCACGACGCCCAGCACCGAGCGGCCCACCGAGCCGGGGTGGTCGAGCCAGGTGGGACTGTCGATGCTGAAGAAGCAGTTGCCCTCGCTGCCGGCGTAGAACTCGACCAGGATCGGGCCGAGCCACTCGATCATCGCCCGCTTGACCTCGACCGGGCATGGCGCGGCCGCGTGGATGACCAGGCGCAGGGAGTCCAAGGCGTACGTGGAGCGTACGTCGTCGGGCAGCTTGAGCATCCGGACGAACATGGTCGGCACGAACTGCGCATGCGTGACCTTGTCGCGCTCGATCAGCCGGAGCACGATCTCAGGGTCGAAGCGGTCCATGATCACCGTCGTGCCGCCGGCGCGGATCGCGCCGAGGCTCCAGCCCAGCGGTGCAGCGTGGTAGAGCGGTCCCGGGCTGAGATAGATGGTCTCCGGCGAGAAGCCGAAGGCGGACTGCATCAGGTGGTCGAACGGCATGCCGGTGCCGAAGGGCGCATCCGGCATCATCGGCAGGATGCCCTTGGGACGCCCGGTGGTGCCCGAGCTGTAGAGCATGTAGCAGCCCTCGGACTGGTCCTCGACCGGCGTCGCGGGCAGCAACTCGACCCGCGGCTCCAGCGGCTCGTGGCCGGGCACCGCACCGCCGAGCGAGAACCGGTGCTCGACCTCGGGCAGCTCGGCGGCCAGGTCGGCCAGCGTCGCGCTCGCGACGACCAGCCGGGCGCCGCAGTTCTCGACGACGTAGGCAGCCTCCCCTGCGGTCAGGTGCCAGTTCACCGGCGTGTAGTAGAGGCCGGTGCGCTGTGCGGCCCACAGCACCGGGAACAGGTCGAGCCGGTTCTCGGAGAGGATCGCGATGTGGTCACCGCGGCTCAGCCCGAGCTCACGGAAGAGGTGGGCGATCCGGTTGGAGGCCGCTTCGAGCTCGGCGTACGTGATCACTGCACCGGCGGCGTCGATCACCGCCGCCTTGTCGGGCTGCTCGCCCGCCCACACGGATAGGTCCATCAGACACGCTCCGCCGAGAACTGCGCGACGACGTGGCGGCGTACCAGCTTGCCGGTCTCGGTGCGCGGCATCTCGCTCCAGAAGGCGATCTCGTCGGGGGTCTTGCTCGACCGCAGCCGCTCGCGGACGAATTCGCGCAGCTCCTCGGCGTCGGCCTCGGCCCCCACGCGCAGCACGACCACCGCGGTGATCCGGTGACCCCACTCCTCGTCGGGGATGCCGACCACGGCGGCGTCGGCAACGGCCGGGTGCCGGAAGAGGACGTCCTCGATCTCGGCCGGGGCGATGTTCTCCGCACCGCGGATGATGGTGTCGTCGCTGCGCCCGCCGATGAAGAGGTAGCCCTCCTCGTCGAGGTAGCCCTCGTCGCGGGTGTCGAACCAGCCGTCGTCGTCGACGAGACGGCCGATGCCGGCGTACTCGGCAGAGACCTGCTCGCCGCGTACGCAGATCCGGCCCGGCTGGCCGGGGAGCAGAACGTCGTCGTCGATGCCGCGAATCTGGATCTCGACGCCGGGGACGGGGCGACCGACCGAGGAGAGCCGAGCCCGGCCGTCGGGGGTGTCGGCGGCCTGTGCCTCGCGGTGGTCCTCGGGGGTGAGGACGGCGACGGTCGAGCTGGTCTCGGTCAGGCCGTAGGCGTTGACGAAGTCGATGTGCGGCCACAGCGCCAGCGCCCGGTTGATCACCGCGCCCGGCATCGGGGCACCGCCGTAGGCGAGCGTACGCAGCGTGGGCACCGACTTGTCGGCGGTGCAGTCCACGATCCGGCTGAGCATCGTCGGCACGACGAGCGCGTTGGTGATGCCCTGGTCGCGAACGAGGTCGAGCCACTCCTCAGGGGTGAACCGCTCGAGCACGATCGCCCGGCGACCGGCGTACAGGTTCGTGATCACGTTCGCCACCGCGGCGATGTGGTAAGGCGGAACGCTGACCAGCGCCGCCTCGTCATCCCCGGCCCCTGCGTACTCCACGGTGCTGAGGACGTAGGAGGTGAGGTTGCCGTGCCGCAGCAGCACGCCCTTGGGCGCCGAGGTGGTGCCGGAGGTGTAGATGACCACCGCCGGGACGTCGTTGTCGACGAACCGCTCGTCCACCTCCCCACCGAAGGTGGTCCGGACGAGCCACTCCTCGACCCCGAGCGCGACGATGCCGCTACGCGCCAGGATCGGGAGCGCCGTGGTGTCGCCGATGCCGAGCGCGCCGGGGTGCTTCTCGAGCAGCCCTTCGAGCTGTTCGACGCCCAGCCGGAAGTTGAGCGGCACCAGCGGCACTCCGGCATACGCGGCCGCGAACATCGCGACGGGGAAGGCAGGTCCGTTGGCGGCCAGGTAGACGACGGCGTCGGCGCCGTGGGCCTCGATCTCCGCGGCGCCGCGCAGGGCCGCCTCACGAAGGCCGGTGGCCGTCAGGCCGTCCTCGCGGCGTCCGATCACGACGCGGTCGCCGAATCCGTCGGCGGCCATCTCCAGCAGCATGGTCAGGTTCATTGCCGGGTCTCCATCAGTTCGTACGTTGGGGTGGGGCGATCGCTCGCCTGACGGACCACGCCTGCGGCGACCAGGTCATCGATCTCGTGCTCGGCGAGGCCGGAGGCTGTCAGGACGGTCCGGCTGTCCTGGCCGGCGACGTGCGGATCGCCGGGAGGAAGGCCGGGCGTGCGCGAGAAGCGCGGCGCGACCCGAGGCCGGGAGCCGTCGGCGTCGGGCTCGAAGACGCCGCGGGCGCGCAGGTGCGGGTGCTCGGGCGCCTCGGCGAGACTGAGCACCGGCGCGACGCAGGCATCGGTCTCGGCGAAGACCTCCGCCCACTCGTCGCGGGTGCGGCTCGCGAACGTCTCCTCGAGCGCGGCCCGCATCGCCGGCCACGCGTCGCGGTCGTGCTGGTCGAAGTCGAGACCGGTGCCCTTCATCAGGGCGGCGAAGAAGTCCGGCTCGATCGCGCCGACCGCGACGAAACGGCCGTCGGCGCACCGGTAGGTGTCGTAGTAGGGCCGCCCGCCGTCGAGCAGGTTGGCCTCGCGCTCGTCGCGCCACTGCCCGAGCGCGTGCTGGCCGTAGATGACGGTCATCAGCGAGCTGACCCCGTCGACCATCGCCGCGTCGACGACCTGGCCACGCCCGCTGGTGGTGCGCTCGTGCAGCGCCGCCAGGATGCCGGTCACCAGGAACATCGCGCCGCCGCCGAAGTCGGCAACCAGGTTGGCCGCCTGCCGCGGCTTGTCGGCGCCACCGGTGACGTGGAGCGCACCGGTGAGTGCTGCGTAGGTGATGTCGTGGCCCGCGGTCCGGGCCAGCGGCCCGTCCTGTCCCCAGCCGGTCATCCGGCCGTAGACCAGGCTCGGATTGACGGCGAGACAGTCATCGGGGCCCAGGCCGAGCCGCTCGGTCGCGCCCGGCCGCAACCCCTCGACGAGGACATCGGCGTCGCGCACCATCCGCAGCACGAGGCCTCGGCCCGCCTCGGTCTTGAGGTCGACCGCAAGGTTCGCGCGGCTGCGCTGCAGCGGTGTCGGCCGCTTGCCCACGCTCGAAGCCCGGTCGATCCGGATGACCTCGGCCCCCAGCTCGGCCAGGAGCAGGCAGGCGTACGGCGCCGGGCCGATGCCGGCGAGCTCGAGCACGCGCAGTCCGGCGAGCGGGCCGGCGGGGGTCGGCGAGCTCATCTCAGGCGCTCGGCTGACGGTCGGCGGCCGGGTAGCGCAGCACGCCCCGTACGTTGCGGCCTGCCCGCATGTCGTCGTAGCCGTCGTTGATGCCGGCCAGCGGGTAGGTGCGGGTGACCATCGCGTCCAGGTCGACGTCGCCCGCGCTGGTGAGCTCGAGCAGGCGCGGGATGTCGTAGCGCGGGTTGGCGGAGCCGTAGAGGGTGCCGACGATCTGCTTCTCCATCAGGGTGAGATCCATCAGGTTCGCGGAGATCGACCGCTCGGTCATCGGGTGGATGTTGGTGACGACGACTCGGCCACGCTTGGCCGTCATCGCCAGTGCCTGCCCGATCAGGTCGCCCTGCCCGACGCCCATCGCGCAGATGAACTTGTCGGCCCCACGGTGCCAGGTCGCCTCGGCGACGACCTCGCGGGCCTCCTCCCAGGAGGCCGCCACATGGGTCGCCCCCATCTTGACCGCCTGCTCGCGCTTGAACTCCGAGGGGTCGATCGCGGTGATCGTGCGGGCGCCGGCGAGCCGGGCGCCCTGGACGGCGGCGGCACCGATGCCGCCGACGCCGGCGACGACGACCGTGTCCCCGGGACGTACGTCCGCGGCGTAGACCGCCGAGCCCCAGCCGGTCACGAAACCACAGCCGAGCAGGCAGGCCCGGTCGAGCGCATGATGCGGCTCGATCTTGATGCAGCTGGCCTCGTGGACCACGGTGTGGTGGGAGAACGAGCCGACGCCACAGGCCAGCGCCAGGTCCTGGCCGCGTACGTGGTGGCGGGCGGTGTCATCGAAGATCTGGCGTCCGCTGTAGATCTTGGCGCCGAGGTCGCACAGGCTCTGGTGGCCGCTCGCGCACGAGGGGCAGCGGCCGCACGAGGGCATGAAGCCGAAGACGACGTGGTCACCGGGCTTGAGCCAGGAGACGTGCTCGCCGACCTCGAGGACGACACCGGCGCCCTCGTGCCCACCGATGCAGGGCAGGCTGAACGGCATGTCGCCGGTGACGATGTGCTCGTCCGAGTGGCACATGCCCGAGGCGTGCAGCTCGACCAGCACCTCCTCGGCCTTGGGCGGGTCGAGCTCGATGGTCTCGATGGACCAGGGAGCGTTGCGCTCCCACAGGACTGCGGCCTGGGTCTCCACGTGTCTGGTTCCTCTCAGCGGATGATGGTCTGGGGCTCGAGGAAGGCGCTGATCGCCTCCGGGCCGCCCTCCCGGCCGATGCCGGACTGCTTGAAGCCGCCGAACGGGCTGCCGAGGTCCATCGGCGACGCGGCGTTGACCGAGACGGAGCCGACCCTCAGCTGGGCGGCGACCTCATAGGCACGCTCGCGGTCGCCCGACCAGACCGCGCCCGCGAGCCCGTAGTCGGAGTCGTTCGCCACGGCGACGGCCTCCTCGACGGTGTCGTAGCCGATGACGACCGCGACCGGGCCGAAGATCTCCTGGCGGGCGACGGCCATGTCGTTGGTGACGTCGGCGAGCACGACCGGACGGAGATACCATCCCGGGCCGGGCTCGTCGCCGACCGCGGTCGCGACCCGGGCGCCCGCCTCGGCGGCCTCCCGTACGTGGCGCCGGACCCGGTCGCGCGCGTCCTCGGAGATCACCGGGCCGATCTGCGTGGCCGGGTCGGCGGGGTCGCCGAGCACGAGTGCGTCGGTGGCCTCGGCGAGCGCCGTGACCACCTCGTCGTAGCGCGAACGGGGCGCGAGGATGCGGGTCTGGGCGACGCAGATCTGCCCGGCGTTGCCCATCACGCCGTTCACGATGCCGGTGACGGTGCGGCGGTCGAGGTCGAGGTCGTCGAGCAGGATCGCGGCCGACTTGCCGCCGAGCTCGAGCGAGACCCGGCGTACGTCTGCCGCACAGGCCGCACCGATCCGCTTGCCCGCGGCGGTGGAGCCGGTGAAGCTGATCTTGTCGACGCCGGGGTTGGCCACCAGGGCCTCCCCCGTCGCGACGTCACCGGGGACGATGTTGACCACGCCGGGCGGGAGGCCGATCTCGTCGAAGAGCTCGGTGAGCTTGCAGACCGTCAGCGGCGCCTCCGGCGACGGCTTGAGCACGACGGTGCAGCCGGCGGCCAGGGCGGGGGCGAGCTTGAGCAGGGCGGTGAACAACGGAGCGTTCCACGGCACGATCGCGCCGACCACGCCGACGGGCAGCTGACGGACAACCACCTCGCCACCCAGCATCGAGCGGCGGGTCTCCTCGAAGGTGTGCTCGCCCGTGAGCTTCTCGTAGGTGCGCAGCACGCCGAGGGCGGTGCCGATCTGGCCCATGGTCGCCCACTTGCGCGGTGACCCCACCTCAGCGGAGACCAGGTTGCCGAAGTCGGCGGCGCGTTTCTCCAGCGCGTCCGCGAGCCGGCCGATCAGCGCACCGCGCTCGACCGGTGTGGTGCTCGCCCACTTCTCGTCGGCCAGCGCGGCCCGGGCGGCTCGCACGGCGGCGTCAACGTCGTCACGAGTGGCGACGCTGACATGACCGATCGTCTCGAGGCTCGCCGGCGACGTCACCGCGAGCGGGTCTCCTGCACTGGGGACCCAGGACCCGGCGATGTAGCTGCCCAGGTAGTCGTACATGCGATTCCTCTCCGAAAGACGGCATGTGACGCCGCCCACACTGCGTGATTCTGGCAGTAATGTCACTTCTGCGCAAGGCCTGTCAGAGATCCCTCCGAAGCCAGCCGAGCTGGTCGGGTGTGCTGCCGTGGAGCACCAGCTCGTCGGCACCAGCCGCGCGATAGCGCTCGAAGGTCGCCAGGCACTCGTCCCGCGACCCGAGGGCCGCGGCGTCCTCGACCCACGGGGCCGGGAGTGCCTGCGCGACCCCGGTCAGCTCAGCCCGCGTACGCACCGAGTCGGCGGCGCCCCTGATGCCCGCCAGGGTCGGGTGCGCGCGCAGCCGTTCCAGGTCGCGGACGTCCCAGCCGTTGACCCGCGCGAGCTGCTCTCCGAAGCCGGGGATCTGGTAGTAGGTGACCGCCCGGGCGCCGACGACCGCCGCCTCCTCCTCGGGCGGCAGGCCCGAGGCCGCCACCACGGTGGCGTAGACGCGCACCGCGTCGGGGTCACGCCCCGCCTGGTCGGCGGCCTCCCGCACCGTGGCGACCGAGCGACCGACCGCTTCCGGCGTCAGGAACGGATGCAGGAGTACGCCATCGAAGTGCCGGCCCGCCAAGGCGAGCCCCTTCGGGCCGATCGCGGCGAAGACCACTGGCGGAACCGGCTGGTCAGGGAGGTCGTTGAGGCGGAGCGAGGGAAAGGTTCCCGCCGGACCGTCGTACTTCACCTTCTCGCCACGGCACAGCCGCCGGAAGATGTCGAGCGAGTCCACGATCGAGGCGTTGGTCGCCTTCGGCAGTCCGACCGCCGACCACATCGCGTCGACCGAGCGTCCCACACCGAGGACGAGCCGACCGCCCGAGAGCGCCTGGGCCGTCATCGCCATCGAGGCGAGCATCGCCGGGTGCCGGGACTGCAGGTGGGTGACCCCGGCCGCGATGCGGATGCGGTCGGTGGCCTGACTGAATGCGCCGGCCAGCACGCCGAAGTCCTTGGTGCCCCAGCGCTCGCTGAGCCACAGCGTCTCCAACCCGAGGCGCTCGGCCGCCTGTGCCTGTTCGATGCCGAGGGTCGGGTCGGAGACGCGGCCCGGTAGGGCGTACGCACCCAGAGGCACCGTGGCCGGAGCGCTGCCGACGTCGCGTGCATGGGCCCTCGACGCCCTGTTCATTTGCTCTGTCATGACGCTATTCTGACAGTGATGGTCAATTATGACCACTGAGGTCGGTCCAGATCGAGACCGGCGCAGCGCCTGCGAGGAGGAGTCGAGATGGCCGGTCCGAGCGACCGAGAGACACGGGAGAGCGACCTTCACGAGCGCCTGCTCGCCTGGCTGCCCGAGCGCCTGGCGCCGGCTGGGCACGAGGACTTCATGCTCTCCTCCCTCACCGCGCCCGATGCCGGATACTCGGGCATGACGGCGTTCTTCACCGCGTCCTGGACCGCCGACGGGCACGAGGCCCGGCACGATCTGGTGCTGCGGATGCAGAGCCAGGTCCACCAGGTCTTCGTGGCGCCCGACGCGATCAGGCAGGCCGAGGTGATGCGCCGGCTCGGCCGCCATCCGGGTGTGACGACCCCCGAGGTGGTACTCACCGAGCCGGACCCGGCCGTACTGGGGGCGCCGTTCTACCTGATGCGCCGCGTCGACGGCCGGGTCCCTTCCGACGTACCCAGCTGGCACAAGCGTGGCTGGACGACCGAGCTCACCGAGGCCGAGCGGGCGCTGTTCTACGACAACGCCCTGAGGTCGCTGGTCGCGGTGCACGCCGTCAACGCGGCCGAGGACCTCTCATTCCTGCGGGGACCCGAGGCCCCCGCCGACAGGACGGCCCTCCAGCGCTACCTCGACGACCTGCTCGCCTGGCACGCCTGGTGCGCCGACGACCTCGCCGTCGGGGCCGACCTGATCCAACGCGCCCTCGACGTCCTGGTGACGACCTGCCCGACCACGAGCGCCGAGGGCGTCGTCTGGGGTGATGCCCGCGTCGGCAACATCTGCTTCGCCGAGGATCTCTCCGTCGCCGCGCTCTTCGACTGGGAGGGTGCCACCACCGGACCGCCGGACATCGACGTCGGCTGGTGGCTGATGTTCGAGCGCTACCTGTGCGAGTCCCTCGGCTTCGCCCGCCAGCCCGGCACGCCCGATGACGCCGAGATCCTGCGACGCTACAAGGAGCTCGGCGGGAAGCTCACCGGCGACATCGGCTACTACCGCCTCCTCGCCGCGGTGGTGATGAGTCTGATCACCAATCGGCTCGCCACCCTGCTCATCGCAGACGGCCTCGACGAGGCCACCGCGCGCAGCTACCCCGCAACCGCCCTGGCGCTCGTCGAGGACTACCTCACCGAGCGCACCAGCACCGAGCACACCACCACAAGGAGCACCACCTGATGACGACAGCCACCCCCGAGGCCTCGCCGGTCGGCGCAGTCGGAACCCCGTTCGAGGTGCATGTCGAGCGCGGCAAGATCCGCGAGTTCGCCGCCGCGATGCAGTCCGACAGCGCCGCCTACCAGGGACCGGACGCGATCGTGCCGCCCACGTTCCTCACCACCGCGACCACCTGGGCGCCGCCGGGAAGCCGGGTCGTGGTCGGGTTCGACCGTCGCCGCCTGCTCCACGGCGAGCAGGAGTACCTCTACCACGGACCGCTCCCCCGCGCCGGCGACACCCTGGTCGCCCAGGAGCGGGTCGCCGACCGCTACACCAAGCCCGGAAAGCGGGGTGGGGAGATGAGCTTCGCCGTGGTGGTCACCGAGTTCCGTACGCCGGCCGGCGACCTGGTCGCCGAGGCACGCGCCACCTTCATCCAGACCGCCCCCAAGGGAGACCCCTCGTGACCGAGCAGACCATCGCCCTCGTCCCCGGCACCACCGCGACACCGCGCGAGTTCGGGCCGCTGACCCGTCAGATGTTCGTCCGCTACTCCGGCGCTTCGGGCGACCTCAACCCGATGCACTACGACGACACCATGGCCCGCGCGGCCGGCAACCCGTCGGTCTTCTCCCAGGGCATGCATCAATCAGCCCTGCTCGCGACCTTCGCCACCGACTGGCTGGGCCCCGCGAACGTACACCGCTTCCAGGTGCGCTTCCGGGAGCAGGTGTGGCCCGACGACGTGCTGACCTGCTCCGGCCGGATCGACCAGGTCAGCGAGCAGGAGGACGGGAGCCGGCTGGTCACCGTGTCGCTCAACTGTACCCGTCAGACCGGTGCGGTGGCGATCAGCGGGTCCGCCGACTTCCTGGTTCCCGCGCCGCAGGCATCCTGACCGCCCGACGACTGCGAACGGAGGCGGACACACGTCATGACACAGCCGAAGCACGGCGTGCCACCACACGGAAGCGCCCAGGCCCTACACTGGTCACCTATGTCAGATAACACGATCGTCCGCCGGTCCAGCTATGGCCCGTCCAGCCCCGAGGTGGGCCGACGCGGTGCTGACACACGCCGAAAGATCGTCGATGTCTCGTTGCGCCTCTTCGCGGAACAGGGGTTCTTCAACACCTCGGTCGACGCGATCGCCAAGGGTGCCGGAGTCTCGCGTGCGACGCTCTACCAGTACTTCCCGGGCAAGGACGAGATCTTCGTCGAGCTCCTCAACGAGTGCGGCGCCGCGTTGATCCGCGTCGCCCGCCGGATCGGCCAGCTCGGCCCGACCGAGATCGGTCTCGACAACCTGCACTGGTGGCTCGGCGAGTGGAGCTGGGTCTTCGAGAAGTACCGGACGATGTTCGTGCAGTGGGCGGTGGTGGCCTCCGTCGACACCGAGGTCGGTCCCGAAGTCATGGGCTTCATCACCAAGTACAACAAGCGACTCGCAGAGCGACTCGAGGACGCCGAGGTCGACGGCATCGATCCGGTGACCGCCGCAACTGTCGTGAGCGCCCTGGTCCACCGACTCAACCTCTACATCCACACCGATCGGGTCTACGACGCCGATCCCGATCTCCTGATCTCGAACCTGTCGCTGTTCCTCCAGCTGCTGGTCTTCCCACAGTCGTCTGACACGGTCCTCGGGAGTCTGGCCCATCGCACCGTCGGGTCGGAGCCCATCGAGTCCCCTCCCGCGCCCAAGACCGCTGGGATCTCCGTCGAGGAGCGCACCGAAGCACTGAGCAAGCGCGCAGCGGCGACGGTACGCAGCCTTGTCGACGCAGGTGCGGCGCAGTTCACGAGCAAGGGGTACTTCCGCACGAGCGTGGACGACATCGTCGCCGACGCCGGCTTCGCCCGCGGCACGTTCTACAAGTACTTCAGCGAGAAGCAGGACCTGTTGCTCGCCGTGACCGTCGAATCCGCCGGCCGAGCGCTCGAGCTGGCGGACCGCATGCGCGGCCTCGACCTCGGTGCAGACGATGACACCGAGCTTCGCACGTGGTTGAGCGACTTCATGGCCTACCTGGGCAAGTACAGCGGCTCCATCGACGTCTGGACCGAGCAGACCACCGACGACGAGCTGATCGCGGCTATCGGCGCACACGCCCAGGCTTCGATGGATCTCGCCCTCGAAGCCGCGCTGACCTCGGCACAGCGGACCTATCCGTTCGATCCGGTGGCCGGCGCGCTGATCCTGCGCGCCCTGATCACCCGGCTGCCTGAGGCACTCCGGGAGATGGCGCCCGACGCCACCGACGACCAGATCATCGAACTGCTGGTCGCGTGCATCAGACGCGGCTTCTTCAGCCACACGATCTGACACCTCGATCCGCCCCGCCGCCCACGGAAAAGCGCCGTCTTCCGTTGGAATTCTCGCTACCTCTTGATTCGATCTGACGTTTGTGTCATCTTTGCGAGGTCGGTGGTTCCCTGACCGACGCAGGCTCTCGAGAGGAAGTTGGACAATGGACATCAGTCAGGCATCGGCCATCGTCACGGGAGGCGCAGGTGGTCTGGGAGAGGCCACGGTGCGCAAGCTCGCCAGCCTCGGGACGGCGGTCGTGATCGCCGATCTCAACGATGAGGCCGGCAAGTCGCTCGCCGCCGAGGTCGGCGGCAACGTGACGTACGTCCGCACCGACGTGCTCGACGAGGCGAGCGTCAACGAGGCCCTGGCCGCGGCGGCCGATCTCGCCCCCTTGCGCGTCGTCGTCAACGCCCACGGCGGCGGAGCCGGCGCCTCACGCGTCGTCGGACGCGACGGCTCGCCCGCGCCGATGGACCAGTTCCAGTGGTACATCAACCTGTTCCTCAACGGCACCTTCAACGTGCTGCGCCTGGGCGCGGCCGCGATGGCCAAGAACGAGCCCGACGAGGGCGGCTGCCGCGGGGTCGTGGTGAACACCGCCAGCATCGCCGCCTTCGAGGGGCAGATCGGCCAGACCGCCTACTCCGCCGCCAAGGGCGGCGTCGTCGGCCTCACCGTCCCCGCGGCACGCGACCTGTCCAAGCTCGGCATCCGGGTGATGGCGATCGCGCCGGGCACGTTCTTCACGCCCGCCTTCAAGATGGAGCGCGACGAGGCCGAGAAGTTCTGGGGCTCCGCCGTGCCGTTCCCGAACCGGATGGGCAGCCCCTCGGAGTACGCCGCCCTGGTCGCGCACATCGCCGAGAACGACTACCTCAACGGCGAAGTCATCCGCATCGACGGAGCGCTGCGCTTCCAGCCCAAGTAGGCCGGGGTACAACCCCGTACGAC